>CAYGPY010000042.1:0-14392 GCA_964351765.1 uncultured Vampirovibrionales bacterium | reverse complement strand
CCTTTAGGCATGGTGAATGCCGCAGCGTCAAACTCAGGAACCATCATACCGCGGCTAAAAAAGCCAAGGTCGCCGCCTTTGGCGCCAGATGGGCATTGGGATACACGAGCAGCAACGTCTTCAAAGGCAGCGCCGCCCTCAATTTCGGTGCGAAGTGCGTTTACTTCTTCTTCGGTGGCAACCAACAAGTGGCTCGCGCGAACTTCAGATACAGCAGTGGTCATAGTGAAAATCTCCTGAAAAATGGGCTAACTCAGGCAAACACAAATGGGACTAAAATGCCTGAAAACCCTGCAACTATAGCACGAATAAAAAGGGACTCAAAAAAACACTCGCAACGCCAACTAAAAAGCCTTACCGACTACGTTTGAGGCAGGTAAGGCTTTTAGTGTTTAATAGTTTGATTGCGGCAGCGTCTAACTCGCAACACCCATCATCACGGCATTGGCGCCAAGCTTGTATTCTCTATCGAGCAAGAACCATTCGCGTTCTAGTTTGCTAACACGGTTTTCCATATTACCAATAGGCCAGAAATTGGCCAGAATCTCAAGGAAATCCAACTCGTTACGAATTTTCTGCATATCACGCTGTAACTGAAACAAGTGCTGACGCGCTTCGTACTCACTGAGTCCTGCAACAGGATTGTGTTGTAAGTGTGTGTTCTGATTGTGGTAATCCACGTGTTGAAGCGATTTGTCACTGCCTGCTTGGTGCACTTGTGCTTGGCGAGTGGCCGCAGGCATGGGCGCTGGGGCATTGCGACGAGACACTTGAGGGCGCACATCTTTAACACGGGCTTGACTTAAGGGCGCTTGCTGAATGGGGTCGTGTTGTTCATACTCCATTGGCACGGCGTTAGACGCGTGAGCAATGTGCCCCACCTGACGCGTGGCCGGTGTGGGTGCTTGCCGTTGAGCTTGTTGCTCTTTAATGGCTTGTTTTAAAGCGTGTTGTAAGCGTTGCTCATGCGCGGGAGGAATGGTTGAACCGTGACCCAGCTCATCATTAGAAAGCTCGCTTTCCGTAATGGGGTGGTGATAATCCTCGTTGTAATGATTTGGTAGTGCGGAACTCATAATCAGCCTCTCTATAATATAGTTTGAATTTATAATTGCAAAACCAGTTTCTATTCAAAGCAAAAAGGTGCTTTGCTAAGCGTCGTCAATGACATACGTCTCTAAAACGCTAGAATAAAGTCTTGTTAGTGCGTGTGATCTCTCTACAGATAATTGCCTGAAAATATCTGCTATATATAAATAAAGAATAATGCAGTGATAAAAGTGCGTGTTTTAGACTGAAAATTAACAGAATGTTATAAAATGTTACGCTATGATAGAGATAGATTATGGTTGTTTTATGGATTCACTTAGAGTTGGAAACGATTGTTTTTTCTTGTTTTTGGTGAAATTAAAGAGTGCCTTCCCCCCTTTTTTAAGAGCTTTTTTACTTCTAAAACGCTGTTATGTTGTCAATTCTTAAGCAAATTATGTTTTTATTTAGGTATATTGTCGTAACTGACGTATAATGTCCCCGTTGGATTTATTCCGACAAACAATCTAGGAAACCCCTTCTATGACCCGTGTTTTAAATTTAATTTGTGTTTCACTATTAAGCCTTGTTGTCGGTTCTGTTCTGATTTCAGTAACAGCATCGGCACAATCCTTTAGAGCCACTGATATTAATCCACAGGTTAGCCCCGGAGCGGTGCACCAAGGCTATATGAATCAGCAGTTCCTCAACCAAAACATGGGTTGGATGAATCGTCCGATTACTGCGGCTGACTTTGCACCCCCAACACCCAATGAACCCGTTATTGAGTTCTTGAACGTAGAAGTGGAAGGGGTCGTATTACCCTCAAGATCACACTCACCTGAAGAAGTTCAGATTCGTGATGAGATCCATATTGGGCGGTAATCGAAACACCTAGGCGGTTGACATAGTTACGCTAAGTTACGATGGTTTGTTCCTTTTTTAATGTTCACCACCCCAGTACAATCGAAGCAAAATCAAGCTTTTCAGAAGAACGTTGCGTCGTCTGAGAATTTTCTGCTTTTTGGAAAATTGGATACAAAGCTGGATTTAACATCCGCAAATGGTGTATTATCGAATGACGTCTTTTTTGGTTCGGCCAATAGAAGACCCAATAATACGAATCAAGGAATTCCTGAACACGTGCAGGTAACCGCATTTTTAGACGAAGATCAAGGACGCATCGTACTGGATAAGACCAGTGCGGGCGAATTTGTGATTCGTGATACCCAGACCAATCAGGATGTCGGTGTTCTTAAAACACCGTCGGATTCGTTATTAAATGATCGGGTAGAACTTTTTATGGGTAAAGGTGGCTTTGCCGCCGTGATTCAATCCGAGAATGGCACACGCTATTTTGCGTTGCCGGGATCGAGTGTTAAATTGGGCGACATTGATTTGACGTTGAACGGCACACCGATGTCGTCGTCAATTTCATCCCCGTCTCAAATTGATCAATCACCAGCGCAATCGTTAACACCACAAGTTATGGTGTTGGGTGCTGGTATGGCAACCCGCTTTGAGCCTGTTTCAGGCGAGAATACAGGGTATTCTAAACCTGCTGTGCCATTGGTAGGTGACCGTTCTGTCATTAAAAATATTATTGAATTACTTAAGAAAAACGGCTTTAGCAGCGTGTTTATCAATACGATGTTTAAACCCGAATCGCTCAAGCAAAGCTTAGCCTCTGAAAGCATTAGCTACATCAATGAGTCCGAACCGTCAGGGACGGCCGGTGGCTTGCGTAAGTTGCTTGAAACTCCTGCTCAATACGGCTTTGATAACACCAAGCCAATTTTAATTGTTCAGGGTGATGCGGTCACCGACGTGAATTTTGCGCCATTAATGGCGGCTCATCAAGCCAACAACGCTTTGGTAACCATTGGTTGCCAAGATGTTGATGTGTCGGATGTGGACAAGTTTGGTATTGTTGTTACCGATAACAGCAACGATGACGGTATTTCAGGCAAGATTCAATCCTTTCAAGAAAAACCAAAGCAAGGCGACCACTTATCAACGCTTGCTAACACAGGTTTTTATGTAATTAGCCCCGAGGCATTTCCGATTTTGTTGGACGTCTTTAATGAGATGGGTGATGCGGGTAAGAAAGAGCTGGATTATGCCAAGCACTTCTTCCCTGAAGTTTTAAAACGGGTGCAAGCAGGTCAAACTGATGGCAAGCCGTTTTATGCTCAAAAAGTAGAAGGGTACTGGGCTGATATTGGAAATCCAACCCAATACATTCAAACGGTTCAGGATATTTATTCAGGGAACACCAGTATTAAGTTGCCTGATAACGTGAACGACTATTTTGAAAACGGTGTGATCTTTTGGCCAGGGGCAAAAGAACGTGTTGCTAGTGAAGGTGCAGAAGTCAGTGGTAATGCCATTGTTGCTGTGCCTTTTTCGCAAGCTGGAAACCATCATCGTAACCATCACGCCTAGTGGCGTGTATTGATGATGAAAACGGGCCAATAGGGCCCTTTACAGTTTTGTTACGAACTAGCACCAGTAAGGGTTCAGGGCACGTTTATGCATATGAGCCTTCAATCTGGTTCAATTTCAGGGGATGACGTCTGTCACAACCAAGTCACAATAGTTCGGTGTAACCGCTTTATCCAATAGTGATACAGGTACACCTCTCGATGACATCCTCTGACTGGAAGGAAAACAACGGTGACATCAATTTTATCAGGATTAAATAGCTTCTTATTGGAGCGCAAACCATCCAAAGCGGTGGACCGCTTTTTGGCGATTACGTCAAAAGAAGGTCCTGCTGCCGTCTTGCCTCTTGAAGGCGCGGTATTAGCGGGTCGTTCTGCTGCGGCCGCAAAACGTACAGGTTTGTTGGAATTTCAGGAACGGCTATCAGAAGAATTGATGGTCGCGGTTATCTGGATTACCGGTGTGCCTATTCTGGGGAATTTATTTCTCTGGGGTAAAAACAAGTTCTTACCCGGGATGAATCACCTGAATGTCAAAACGGCTTGGAAGGGCCTAAAGAAAAAATCGGTGCAGTCTGTTGACTTGAACTCACAAGAGCTGGTTACCAAAAACTTTTCTGAAGTGAAAAAGCTTTTGAAAATGAAAGGGGCCAAATGGCTATTTAGTGTTGGTGGCGCCACGTTTGGTGTCTCGATCTTGATTCCGTGGTTTGTTAAACGCAACACCGAATGGTTTGTAAAAACTTTTTATAAAGACAAAGGTCTGCACGGCGAAAAATCGGTGGAGGCACCAAAACCAAGTCAACCCACCGATACGCTTTCACTGACTTCACCACAAGCGACACAAAATTTAATGGCACCGAGATACCCACAACAAGCTGGGCAACAGGCGGTGCCTTTAGCGCGTTCATACCCAGTGGCTTATCCTGCTAATCAGCCACCAAGCCAACTAGCGAACCAAGTCGGTTATGCCGCTCAGCCTTCGTTTGCTCAAAATGCGCGTCAGGTTCAAGGTGTAAACGCTGCAATCAATCAAGCTACGGACAACGTTAAACCACCTCAGTTTGCTGGTGGCCTTAATATGTTGCAGTTAATTGGTCACAGTATTGAACAAACACCTTATGGCCCTTTAATTGCGGTTGATGTGCCACTAACAGCGGGTCGTGCAAAAATGTATGGCGAACGTAGTAAGTTTGAAGCGGCCGAAGTGGTACTGCGTGATGTGGTATCACTGTACTTCTACATGTTTATGACTCCACACTTTATGAAGGCATTAAATAAGGTCTCTCAAAAAGCCTTAGAGGTTCCGATTCTATTGCAACCACAGGTAACCAACCTTGTTGCTAATAATCTGTTTGATCGACTCATGGAAAGTAACACCGAGTTGAAGTCAGCCATTGAGTCGGCGTACAAGTCGAATCCTGATTTTAAAGCGGCCTTAGCTAGTCGTGACTTAAGAGAAGTCTATAAGCTCACACTGAAAGATGAAAAACTGAAGGGCGCACTCGAAGCTATTTCTATTGATCGTAGTGAGCTCGAAGCCGTTGTTGAAGGCTCACACAGTGCTATTTTAAAAGATAATATGTCACCCAAAGGTAAGCTTAGCCAGCAATTTAGAACAGCAAACCTGCAATCACAAAAAGGCGTGGGTAATAATTTTACACCCCGTTTGAATTTAGAATTGTCTGCCTATGACTTGCCCAATGAATTGCAAGATGATGTGCTGAAGTTCTTTAAAGATCGGGGCGTTGATACGGTTGTTGATACCGATGTGCTGAATGATTTAATTCAGGCGCTCGAAAAAGGCCACGGCTTTACAGACAATGCTGCCGTAAGTTCGTTATCAAGTGGTCAAAAAGCCGACTTGGTGACAGCGGTTAAACAGGCATTTAGAGCCTCAGTGGGCGTGCCGCTTGAGATGGCTGACGCAAGTGCATCGACATTGCACCGTTTGCTAAACAAATTACCAGACGGTCCAGAGAAAAAAGCGTTTATCGAACGTTTAACTCAAATGGGCGCTCAAGATAGCCGTGATTTAGCTGCAGGCTTATTCCGTAGAAATGCGACACTTGCCAGACAGGTTTTGGGTGAGCAAATGACGCCGGAATTAATTACCATGATGGAAACCTATTCCGAGTGGATGGATACCTCGGTTGCTCGAAAACAGCCTTTGGCGGCGGTCATTCAAGAAGAATTGACGGCTCTGGCTGATGATGTGAAGGCATTAAAACTAAAAGGCGATTTTGACTTTAAGAATTTAGGGCTGAAATCGGTTGATAGTATTGACGGACTGATTGACGGTATTAAAACCGGTGATGCTCAGGCCCTTACTCAGGTTGAGACGTTGTATCAATCGGTGTCCAAACGTCGCTTGAAATCGATGAGTAATGTATTGATGGGTGCTGAGACGATTCCGGCACGCGCTGAATCCTTACAGAAACTGTTGAACCCGTCCACCGTTTTAGAGCGTACGTTAGACGCTGTAGAAGCGGCTTCGGGTGACACGACGGTACTCCAAAAACTAAACGACACATTAAAAGCATCGGTTGAGAAAACGTCAGGAAAAGCCAGCGCTTCTTCTGAAAAGCGAGCTCACAGTGCCATTAATGGTGTAATGGATGCGTTTGATACGGTACTTCGTGAAGCTGTTGAGACGGCTTCAGTAGACGCTACCGATAACGCGGCAGACACCGCCATTAAAAAAGTGATGACCTTATTTGAGGAGAACCGTCAGCAAATTGCCACGTATTTAGAAGGTAAAAACGCGCGTATCTTCTCAACCGCATTATCGGATGCAACGGATTTGATTGAACCCAAATTAACGGATCTGTTGTTAGATGGTGTGAATCACGATGAAACATTGGTGGCCAGAGCCCTGAAAGAAACAGGAGAACTGGTTGAAAGTGCGCGTGAATACAAGAATACAAATAAAGTTCTTGAGATGCGTGAGCACATTACCAATTGGACAGAGTTATTGATGAACCGTTTTAAGAAACAATCCGGTGAGTCCTTTAATGCGCTGGCTGTGCTTGAAGAAAACTCTGCTTTGCAACGCTTATCTAACGTGGGTTATTCCAAGGCGAGAATTGGCGCGATGGCCTTGGCTGCTGTAAGTTTGGGTATCTTGGTACCAAAACTACAATATGCCTTTACAAAACGACTGACAGGTAAGGACGAACACCCAGGCTTAGCCAACCTGTATGGCGATGACACAGCCAAAGAGGCTTCTAGTGACGACACTCAGAGCGCATCAGGGTCTACGTCGGTATCAGTGCTCCGTGGCGATAGTTTTGCCGCCTTCAGAAGAGCCTAGATTTGCTATAGATAGTTATAAACAAAAAAAGACCGACTTCATTGAGTCGGTCTTTTTTATTATATCTTTTGTTGGCTGTGGTTGTTGTTAGCCCAGTGTGCCTGTGGCTTCAACAAAAAGCTCAAGCGTTTCAATCGGTGATGCTTGCGATAAGCCTAATAAAATCAAGCTTAAAACAACCAAAATGGTTGATAACGTAATTTTTTGCTTTTCTTGTGCATTAAGCATCGTGTTGTACTTCCTTTAAAATAGCATCGGGATTGAAATTGTGTGCGATTCTACAGCTCATGTGTGACGGCATAATGATCCGTTCTAATTAAATAAAAACAAATAAAAGCTAAATAGTGTCCCTATTTAGCTTTTATTACATAAAATTTACATTGCAATGCTCACTAACGGTTAGTGTGTTGCAGGTGTTTTCTGGTTTCTTCTCTCGCTTCTATTTGTAAAATGTGATCCAAATAGATATCAACTATCTAGAAATGTTAATCTTTACTACGAAATAAGCAAATAATGCTCTATTTCGCTTTTATATAAGTGTCATTTGTAGTACAGTACTTTGACCAATCGAATCAATGGGTTCCACCTCATCACCTCGTAAGAAAGAACATATAGTTACCTTTTGATAGTTTGATATCAATTCGATTTGATAATACCAGTGGGTTATCACCAACAACGCTTAGAAAGCATCACTACCTCAACCTCACTTAATAGTGCTTTCTGGGACATATAACTTTTCAGGCAAGTTAATAAATAGGGATTGATCTGAAAGTTAATTCAAACCATTTTTTATTAATCACAAAATTGGAAGGTGTGTTTAATGACACGTTTAATTTCAGGGTATGGCGTTAATCAGGAACGTCTTTCGCTTAACAAGAAGCCAGCATTTCAAGGTGCTAAAACAACGATTGTTTCACCAAGTGACGGTAAAACGTCATCAAACGCGAGCGCTTCAAAACAGGTTAACTCAGCGCACTATCAAGCGAATTACTTACGCTTTGGTGCGGCAAGCGATAGCTTATCATCCTATTTGGACATGCCGAAGTCGAGTTTGATAGAGGCGTGGAATAATGCGCCGTTACTTCCTGATGGTACTGTGACAACGGAGGCGTTTTTGATTGGTTTGATTGAAGATGCATTACAAGATATTGACGAATATAAAGAAGATAAAAAACGTAAAGAGACCATAGAAAATCCAGATACAAATGAGTACACCGCATCCTCGTACCTAGGTGAGCACTATAGAATTGCTCACTCGGATGAAGAGGAACTTGCCAAGTTAATAGAACGCTTTGAGGGCTTTATCGCTGACTTAAAAGAGCAAGTTGCCGTACAATCTGATGAGGTGGAAGCGGTTGAAAACCCTCGACGCCAGCCTTCTAATGATTTAAAAAGAACCTTTGATGATGTTAACAATGCGATTAAAATCTTTAAACGCGGTGAAGGTAATATTGTTTTTACCGATGAGTCCTTAATCATTCAGGCACTTGTTGAAATTGGTAGAGGCCCTGGTAGTGACGTGGCTAAGTTGCTTAACAAAAAATTAACGCACGAGCATCTTCTTAATCGTATTTTTGAACAAATGCGTAATCAGGGTATTGATATCGATAACGACTCTTTCTATCACAGTATTAACGAGCTGGTTGATCGCGAAGATTTTCCTTCTTACCCAAGTCGTTCTGAAGACGTGAGTGCCATTTCTCGTTTATTTCAACGTAATCATACAAACATAATGCTGAGATTACCAAAGGGAATGGACGCTAATCGCTTTGTTGATACATTGATTTACCGCTTAGAACATAGTGGCAATCATGAAGAGCTGGCGCCATTTTTCCGTATGGATTTTGCAGATATTTATCGTGGTGTTGAAGATCCGAGTCGCAACGCGATTCCAAAACTAAAAGAAACGGTTGAAGATATTTTGAAATCGAATCCTAATGTGGTTATTCACATGCGGAATATTGCCTCCTTTGTGAGAAGTCAGCCTGACCCTGAGGTGTTGAAAAACTTCTTTAACGATCTTACCTTGAATGGCAAAGCTCGATTGTTATTGACACCTGATGATGATCATTTCAAAGCAAAACGTTCACAACAAGGTGTTCAGCCTTCTGTGGATCAATTGTTGAGTGATTTTAGTCATCGTGACATTGAGTTACCAGATAAAGATGATGTTGTTGCTTACTTAAAGACGGAGCGAGCCGAAGCGCTTGAAAAGTTGAATGCGACTGCCACGATTGATGATGCGACATTACGCCAAGCGGTTAGCATGGCAATGCAAACGGGTGATCCTTATATTGATCAGGCACTTGAGTTTTTAAAGATCACGGTAGATACGAAAAAATACGATGGGGCTGCCCTTGATGCTTCTTCCCAAGAAGCTCTGACGCTGACAGCTGAGGATGTTAGAAAAGCGGTTATTGAAGACCCTGATGCACGATACAGTATTAAATCTTCTCGTGAAGCTCAGCACATTAATTTAGATAATGACGAATTGGCAGAGATGACCAAAGATCATCTTAGTATTATTGGTGCTGAAGATGCGGATCGTTTCTTTGAGCAACTTGTTAGAACCTCAGAACGTTCGGAATTGTTTAATGACTTGGGCTTAAAACGTGAAAACGTGGCGCTGTTTCATGGCCCTGCCGGTACAGGTAAAACACAGTCTGTTCTTCAGTTTGCTAAAGAAAATAATATCCCTGTTGTATTGGCCGATGTGAAATCGTTGAGCCGCCAAGACGACCCTCAAAAATTAGCCGACGTGGTTCGCAATGCTTTCTCCTCGGCGCGTAAAAAATCAGCACGCTTAAAAGAGCAGGGTAAGCCTTCTGATGTGATTGTACTGATTGATGATGTCGATCGTGGTTACCGTGAAGTTCAGCAAGGTATGGGTATGATGGGCGTTAATGCGCCATTGCTGCAGTACCTTGATGATGTTGGTAAGTTGAAAACAGAAGATAATCAAAATATTATTTCAATTGCGACCTTGTCCAACCCAGAACCTGTTGCGGCATTCTTTAATCAAGATAATACCGAAGCTTTAGATAAGGTGGTTGAGTTTAATGTGCCGATGTTCTTAGACGACCGAACCGACATCACTATGAGCTTGGCTAATAAGCTAGAAGAAAAAGCCGGTCAAAAATTATTTGCTGCTGATCTTGATTTTCAGAAAATGGCGAGTGAACTCGCTGGCTTCTCGGGTGAGGATATGAAAAACTTCTTACTCAAAGTGGTTGATAAAGCCATGCGTATGAGTTCTGCTGATAAACCGGTACTGGTGGATAATGAATTGGTTCGCCGTACTCAAATTGATTTAAGCTTGGGTGAAGAGAATCAAGCCTTGGCGGCCAAAATTGATCCTAACGACCGTATGGAAACGGCCTATCACGAAGTGGGCCACGCCATTACCCGTGCTGTTGCTAACAGTGTGTTGGGTATTGAAGATGGTTATGTGGTTGATTTGATTACGATGGTACCTCAGGGGCAAGCCTTGGGTGTGACGTTCAGTCGTGATGAAAACACATTGCGTGTTAAAAACAAGAAAACCGAAATGATGGCCCACCTGATCTCAGCAATGGGATCCACGCCGACCGAAGAGTTGGTTGAGCATAATATTGGTGCGGGTCGCTCGGGTGACTTGGCACAATCACGTCAAATGGCCTTACAGATTGTTGCAGGCTATGGTATGGCTGATAGCTATATGACGTATCCTGACGGTAATATTCCACGCGATGTACAAATGAAAGCCGATCAATGGATGAAGCATGCTAAAAATATTGGTGAAATTATTGTTAAAGCTTACGCTCCATTTGTTGAAGCCTTTACGCTTGAGCTTGCTGGTGAGCACGGTGTTGGTGGTAGAGAAACCATTACCGGCGATGAGTTTGCTAATAAGCTTGCTGAGTTTGAAGCAAATAATCCTAAGGTTGCCCGTAAAGCCAAAAATAAAATTATTAGATATATTGCAGTAAACAAGATGATGCCAGAGCGCTACAGATTAACACCGTTCTTAAGACGTGCGAAATTAGTACCAACACCATTTGGTGAGCGTGAAAGACGTCAATCTATTGAGCGTCAACGTGTTCGTGAAGAAGCAGGTGTTCTCGTTTCACCTCGCTATCGTAAAGAACTTGCTGCCAGTTCAGCCGAAGAATCGAAACCAAGCCAAGCCGCTGTGAAGGCGGTTGCTACTGAAAATGTCGTATCAGGAAAGGATCAGGTTTAATGAAATTAGATATCACACACGGTCTTCCTTTAGAGACGATGCGCCTTAAGAAACAGGCTCAACACAATAAGGCGGAGGCTGCTAAGTTTGCTTCAAGCCCTGAACTGCCAGTGTTGTCTAGCTTGAGTGGTCAACAAACCGATACGTTTGTACGTACCGCGCCCGTTAAAGGTAAACACGCTGCTCAGTCACCTATCTCATTGCGCTTTGGTAATAGTTCCGATGATGTGACGCTGATGGATGAGTCCACCTTGGATTTGGATGCCGGGAGTGTGGCGGATAATTTTAGAAAAGCTTTAGAAAAGGCTCAGCAAGAAGCACGTAGCTTTGGTGTACTTAGCCTAGAACGCTTGTTGTTGACGCTTATGACGGATGACACAACTAAGCGTGCTGCCCGTAAGGTGTTGGTTGAAGACTTAGGTATTGCGCCTGATAAATTTCTAAGTGCCTTACGTTCTGAGGTGAATCGTGAAGATAGAGTGAGTAACGAGCAACTTCAGGCCGACAGAGATCCGTACTTGGGTGTGGGTTTGATTGAAGTTTTAAATTTGTGTCGCCAGTTAATGGAAGAAGGCGAAGTTAAGTTAAACGCAACTTTGTTTTTAAAAGCAGTTGCTTCGCTTGAAAATGTACCGGTAAATAAAACCATGCAGTTATTGAGTGCCAATAACGTATTGCCTGAGTTGGAATTACCCGATGATGAAAACCCGGATATTAAAGACTATTTAAACGATCTGACATTTAAATATGAGCTGGGCAAAATGCCACCGAGTGTTGGCCGTACCGACGAGCTTCAAAAGATGATTGATATTTTATCAAATCAGATGAAGCCCAACCCTATTCTTGTAGGTAAGCCTGGGGTTGGTAAAACAGCTATTGTAGAGCGTTTAACCGAATTGTTGGCAACGAGTTTCTCCGAATTTGGTGGCGAAATTCCGCCCTCTCTGATTCAGAGAGATGAAAATGGTGATCCTGTATTGGCACCTACAGGTGAGTTGGATACCAGTGGTGAGCCTGTGATGAAACCCCTTGCTAAACGTGTTTACGAAGTAAATTTCTCTGTGATTTTGGCTGACCGTATTAATGGTGAGAAAATCTTAAATGCTCTAATGAAGGTGATGACTGAGTTGAAAAATCAAGCCATCTTCTTTATTGATGAAATTCACTTGATTAATGATAAGAATGGCTTCAATAATTTTGGTAATCAAATGAAACCCGCTTTAGCCCGTGGTGACTTCCAGGTGATTGGTAGTACTACTGAGGCTGAATTTAAAACCAATATTGAAGCTGATAAAGCCCTACAACGACGTTTCCCTAAAGTGAATATTGATGAGCCAGATATTCCATTAGCAATTACAATGTTGCGTTCGATGGCTGCCTTTTTTGAAGATAAACACGGTGTTGAAATTCGTGATGATGCCTTACCGTTGCTTGTTAAAAAAGCCAAGCGTGCGATGCAAGGAAAGCAGTTACCTGATTCCGCGATTGAAGTGCTTGATAGTGCGTGTTCTCGTGTTAAAAACGAAGCTGCTATTGGTGACTATGAGAAGGTGAAAGTATCTTCTGACTTGCAACAGTTGGAGATCAACATTAAGGCGCTTGAACGTGGTAATAAACAAATCGATCATGCTATTGATAGGCTGACGAAGCAAATTGGTGAGTTATCTGTTGATGATGAGCATGATGCTGAGGTAAAAGAAAAAGAACAGTCTGAAGGTTCCGACGCATCTGTGTCAAGAGAATCTGTTTCTAAGTTGGAATCAAAAGTGGCTGGGTTGCAATCCAGAAAACAAAACCGTATTGATGAGCTTGGAATTAAGAAAGCCCAGCGAGAAGAGCTTCAATCGAGATTGTTTGATGATGATAAACGCCCTATGGTTGATCTGGATGATGTATTGAAATCGCTATCGATGTTATCAGGCGTGAACGTGAATTCATTGGGTACCGATGAAAAAGAACGTTTGAATAATCTTGAAGATGATCTTAAAAAACATATTATCGGCCAAGACTATGCCGTACGAAAAGTATCCGAAGGGATTATTAAAAACCGTTTGGAAGAGCCTAATAAACCTGCTTCGTTCTTGTTTTTAGGACCAACCGGTGTTGGTAAAACGGAACTTGCCAAAGCGGTTGCCCGTGAAGTATTTGAAGACGAAGAGAAGATGGAAGTCTTTGATATGTCTGAGTACCAAGAAAAGCATAACGTGGCGCGTTTGATTGGTTCACCTCCGGGGTATGTTGGTTTTGACGCGGGCGGTCAGTTGATTGAAGCGGTGAAAAAGAATCCGCAAACTGTATTGCTGTTTGATGAGATTGAAAAAGCACACCCTGATGTACTGAAAGTATTCCTTCAGGTTCTTGAAGAAGGTCGTATCACGTCAGGTCAAGGCGAGACGGTTTCCTTAAAAGACTGTGTCGTGATTATGACCAGTAACGCAGGTAGCCCTGAATTGATTCAGTACTTCAAAGATAGAGGCGCGCCAAAGCAAGCCAATAGCCGTGCCTTCCAACGTGTTTATCAAGAGATGGCTGAGTTGGCTGAGTATGAGTTGAAAAATCACCCATCGTTTGCTGATAAGCCTGAATTTGTAAACCGCTATAGCGCTGTTATGGCATTCCACCCAATGCTGGCAGATCACGTTCGCGATGTTATTAAGCTTAAGATTAACGGACTTAATAAAAAATACGCCAACGATGATATCAAAATCAAAATCGAATTGGAGCCTGAAGCACTTGAACTTCTTGTTCAAGAAGGCACCAACTTTGAGATGGGTGCTCGTCCGGCGATTCGTTTGATTGACGACACCATTGTTGCCAACATCAACAAATTCAAGCTTAAAGGCAGCCTTGATAATTCTGGTGTGAACCTACCTCGTGATGGCTCCACATTCGAATTCAAAGTGTCCAAAGAGCTTCTTGAAGAGTGGATTGAAGCAAGCCAATCTACAGGCGTGAGCTTTGTTCCTCCATCCTCTAATGATGACGACGTTATTGATGTCGATGCTGAAGAAGTGAGCTCGGGTGCTAGTGATCTTGAGCTTCCTATTGATGATTCAGATAAAGAGGTGTAGACACGTTTTCTGATGAAATTAACTTTCTCACAATCGTTGTCTGCAGGCTCTTTGCAAGACCAGAAAAAGAAACCCTCATCGCAGCCGGTTTCTCAATTTTCTGCTGAGCATAGCGTGCCAGTGTCATCAGCATCATTGTCGCCTAAGGCGATGATGGCGATGTTTGCAGGGCAGGCAAATCAAGTGGCGAAGCCGTTGCTGTTTGGTGCAGATAAGGTTAAGCCCTCGAGTGCTGATGTCGAAATTATTACACCCGAGATGATTCCTGCGGTTTTAGATCGTATGAACAGTCAAAGCCCCACTGAGCGTATTC
>CAYGPY010000041.1:0-14502 GCA_964351765.1 uncultured Vampirovibrionales bacterium | reverse complement strand
GAGAATATCGTAGTTTGGCACGAGAGGGTTCCTTTATGAATGAAAAACTAAAACTAAAAATAAAATTAAACAGAGCAACTTGGAGCGGACTGCGACATTTTATCAATGCGGCCTTGATGACGCCCTCCTTCAAAGGGGTAGTCTAACCATTTTTCTAAAATGATTTCTGAAAGCTTAGGCGCAATGAAATTTTGTCCAAAACAAGCAATGTTTGAATCATTATGCCAGCGGCTAAGCACAGCCGTAGATACATCATGGGTGCGCACGGCGCGCACGGCTGGATGACGGTTTGCTGCGATGCAAATACCAATGCCGCTCCCGCAAACCAACACGCCTCGGTCGGCTTTTTTTGATGCGATGGCTTCGGCAACCAGCTGAGCATAATCAGGATAGTCGGCACGCTCTTCAGAGGGGCATCCCATATCCGTCACGTCAAACCCTTTGGATTCTAAAAAATCTTTGAGGTGTGTTTTTAATTGATAGCCCGCATGATCACTACCAATGGCAATGGTTTTAATTACCGGTGAAGGGGGTAGGTTGGATTCATCGTGGGATGACGTTGCGTTTGTTTGAGCCGTCATAATGAAGTGCGTCCTTTTGGATCAAGGTTAAATAAATAAACGTGTTTTCTCTGCTCTCTGAATCTTTAAAAAATAGCAGTAAAACTGCATTAAAGGCTAGTTTATCACAACGTCTCCCTGCCTAAAAATAGTGAGCTCATTGTTGCTATTTATCCCTACCACGGTGGATGCTGAGCCAAGGCAAGGGATGGCGGGATCGTCAATGATATTGGGGATGTTATCGCCAAAGTACGTGTGGACGGTCTTAGCCGAAAGGGCGGGCTCGTGTCCTGATGGATTAGCACTGGTTGTGGCGATCAGCCCACCGGGGACGAGTTTCAAAAATTCTCTGAACACATCGCTTTTTGCAACACGTAAGCCAATCGTTTCAAGCCCACGAGTTAATGATTTAGGCACACGCTCTGATTTTTCCAGCACGATAGTGAGCGCGCCTGGCCAGTGGGCTTCCATTAAATCCAGTGCTTTACTCGGTAAGTCGGCAACGTAAGGTACAAAGGCTTGTTGTTCATAGCCCAATAAAATCAAAGGCTTGGTTTCATCACGTCCTTTTAGCGTGTAGATACGCTCTACAGCCTTGGGGTGGTCGATGAAGCAACCTAAGCCAAATACAGTGTCAGTATGAAAGGCTATTACGCCAGCTTCGGCCTGAAGCGTTGAGAGGGCATTTAAATAATCAAGTTCGAGAGTCATAGTGACTATCATAACTTAATATCGCTATAAAGCTATGAGCATTGTCTTTAAGGGATATTTATTCCGTACTTTAAGCCATTTTTTGTAATTTTGAAGGGCGGCTTTGTAACATTTTAGAAATAGAACGAAGTGAGTAAGGCAATCATGACGCTTGGATTGTTTTTATTTTTATATAGAGCATCTACTTATAGAGTTTTACTTTAAGTATGAAACACACGTTGTACTTAATTAAGGTTTATCTGATTTTAGATTTATTTAACCCGTTTCTAAAGTTTGATGGCATAGAGAGCAAGATTACTAACCTTTTTATTTAGAGCTGAATGGCTGGTAATTCGGTATTAATAATTATTCCTAAGGAGAGAGCACACATGGTAGCTAACGTTAATTCAACTGATAGCGGAGCAAAGGCAAGAGAGATGATCGAGGCTCAGAAGGCGAAAGCCGCTGCTGCTGAAGTAGAAAGTCCGAAGCCTGAAGCAGAAGCCCCTGTTCAAGAAGGCAGTGCGCCTGAGATAGTGACTGCTGATAAAATGCTTGATGATATGGATACCGTTGGCCGTGCTAATTTTAATACTTCGGGTAATGCTGGTGCTACTGAAGATGATGCTTCTGGCGTTGATGGTCTTACAGGCGATACTCCTGATGCTACAGTGCCTCAAGGCCAAGAACCTAGTCCCGATGGTATTACTATTGAACATCTTGATGGTTTATCAGTCACGCCAGAATCAATTGATGCAGCAGTAGAAGATGATGTTTCTGGCGTTGATGATCTTCCAATCGAATTAGAAGTAACGCAAGAAGAGATTGATGCAGCAGTTGCTGAGGCTCTTGAGGGACAAGATGTTCTTGGTGTTCAGGATCTTACAGGCGATGGCTTAGAAGTAACCCAAGCAGAGATTGATGCAGCACTTGCTGAGGCTCTAGGCGAAGACCCTGATCTTGATGGCGTTGTTCAAGACGGTCTTAATGAAGTTGTTGACGCTGCAGGCATTGCGTCTGATGAACTTACCGAAGAGGAAGCACAACAGATTCAAGACTTGGTTGATGAATTATTTAACAACGATGTGACAGACAATGAAATTATTGACGGCCCAACCGCAGAAGAGATTGATAACGGTGAAGAACCTGCTGAAATTATTGATGGTCCAACCGCAGAAGAAATTGATAACGGCGAAGAAGTAGTACCACCTTATGTTGTAGAATCCGGTGACACTCTTGGTCAAATCATTTTAGACGCAGGCGTGCCTGAAGGCATGACACTGTGGGAAGCTGTTGCAGCTGTTGGTGAATCCAACGGAGGCATTGATGTTAATGCAATAGATGTCGGTCAAGAAATTGATTTGTCTGTCTTGCAAGCTGCTCCAGCTGATGAAGCCGGTGTTGAATCAGCAGCTGCTGATGAAGGCCCTTATATCGTTCAATCTGGTGACACACTCGCTCAGATTGTAAATAATGCAGGCTTGCCTGAAGGTACCTCAACGGCTGATGCGGTTGCTGCTGTGGCTGAAGCCAATGGTATTGAAGATATAAATCTAATTCTGGTTGGTCAAGAATTTGACCTGTCTGTTTTAAACCCAACCAATGAAGCTGAAAAAGACGGTGTTGAAGAAGCCGGTGTTGCTCCCGCTGGTGTTGATGAGCCCACAACAGCCGAAGATTTTGAAGACATCGGCGTTGGTATTTTACAGATTGAAGCGGGTGAGCACGATGATGTGATCATTAATGAAATTGCAGAAGTTGATGGCATTGAAGCAGAAGATGTTGATGTGATTGCTGTTGGTGGTAGTGATCGTCCACTTGAAGACTTTGAAGATGTGGTTCAGGCCGATAGTATTGATTTTGTTAACAACATATCGGACTCGATTGAATCGATTTTAAATGATCCAGAATCCGATTTACGTGTACTGAATATTTCAATCGCTGGTGATGGCGGTCGAACTGTAACTGGTTTTCTTGAAACGGCAGGTCTTTATGATCCTGCAACGGGTGAGGTTACAGATCCTCTCGCTGCTCAAGTTTTAGTTGATGCGACCGCTGAACTTTTAGCGAATGATCCTGATGTTGCTGCTGCGATAGAACGTTACCGTCAACTTACAGCTCAGGCTGCTGACTCGGGCTTAACGATTGTTGTGGCTGCCGATAATGAAGGCCGTGACATTCAAGCATTGATTGATGCTGGTGTTGAGGTTCCTGACGGATTTGGCTTTAACTTATTAGGTCAAGATTCAAATGTTATCTCGGTTGGTAACGTTGAAACCAACGACACCCAAGATATTTCTGATGATGCTTTAGTAAGTACGTCATCGGGTGGTGGTGTATCGTTTGATGGTACTCAGCAATTTAACCCAACCTTTGCTGCTGATGGTAATGGTATTGAAGGTGAAAATGGCCAAGTATGGAGTGGTACAAGCTTTGCTGCCCCACAAGTAGTGAAAGCTATTCTTGACTTGTTAGCCGGTAACGCTGATCTTACGTTTAGTGAAATCCTGAATGCATTAAAAGGTCAGGCTATTGATAACCCAGACATTCCTGAGAACTTTGATGGCTTTGGTGTTCTGTTTGCACCAAACGATCTGGCCTAAGACATAAGAAATTTATATTAAAAAGCGTCACTATTAAGAGTGACGCTTTTTGTTTTGAAATCCTTTTAAAAAAAAGAAAACCCTCGCTGGAAGGCGAGGGAAATTTTTGGAGAAGGTTGAGAGTATTTGGTTGGTTGAGAGTATTAAGAGTAAGGGAGAATAAAGAGTAAGAGGAGGAGGGGTAATATCGAGATAAGAGATGAGGGAGGACAGAAGTGAAATTACTTAGCGGCAACCACGTTCTTTTTGTATTCTTTAACACATTTGTTTTGAACGGCGGCCATTGATTTTAAAGCGTTGTTTTTAAGGGTTTTCTTAACACCGATGTTAGGAACGTTATCGCCAAGGTCGATGTTGAGGCTGTATACTAACAAGGTTTTGTTGCCTTGAGGAATAAGTTTGTAGTTCGCGTTGATGGCTTTGAAGTCACCAGAGGTGCGTTGAATTTTTACAGTGTAAGCCGATTTGTTTTCGGTAACGCGTACTTTGTAGTTATACGTAGGAAGTAGGGCACTTACTTTTACACCGATATCAAGGGTTTTGTTGCTACCAGCACCACCGGTAACACGGCTTTTTTTGTAACCCGGCATATAGCTAGCCATGTTGTTGTAGTTGGTGATGGTTTGCCAAACTTGAGTAGCAGGGGCATCGATAACGACTTGAGCTTTAACAACTTTCGCTTCACCTGAGCCATCGGCAACGCTAACGGAAGGAGTGGCAGCAAAGGCGGCTGAGTTAGCACTTAATAAAAGAACGGTAACCAGAATGGAAAGACGAATGGCAACTAATTTTTTAGCGATGGTAGCGATGGTGTTAAAGTTAATCATTTTAATTTCTCCTGCTCTCAACCTGATGTAATTAGTGTTTAGTCTGTTGTTGTTAAATGTAAGATTTGTTTCTGTGTTGCTTACACCTAAATAAAGGACTGGAAATACAAAAGATTGCCAAAGTATATACTTTGTGTTACATAACTTAATAAAATAGCTGGAAAACCCCGTCGTTAGGTTGCCTGATTTTTGACGTTTGACGTGCTTGTGTTCGTTCTATAGATAGAGCCTAATCAGAATCATCAAAAATGCATCTGAACCATTTAAGGGTTCTGTCTATATATAAGATGCTCAATATCAATTGATGCTAGTGAGATATTAAACGTAACAAGGTGGGGCTATATATGTAAGGTATTGAAGAAGTGTTTAGGCCGTCTAGCCATTTCAGTTTTTTGGATTATCGACGATAATAAAGAGTATGGATGCCTTCAGAAAACAGAAAGTAATGGGTTTTACCTTGGCCGAGCTGCTAATCAGCTTGGCAGTGTTGGGTGTGATAGCCACTTTTACCATCCCTAAGGTGCTCAATGGGCAACAAGACGGCCAATGGAATGCCATTGCCAAAGAAACGGTTAGTATGATTACTGGGGCTTATAACGCCTATCGTTTAGAGAACTCCCCCACGGCGCAGACAACTATCTACGATTTCACCCCGTATATGAACTATGTTCGAGTGGATACATCAGCGCTTATGGATAGTAATGGTGGTGGTACGGGTACTGCCCAATGCGGTAGCTCGGCGGATGTAATTTGTTTGGTTTTACATAATGGTGGTATGGTTCGTTTTCAGGGGAGTCGGTGCTTTTTTGGGACAACCGATAAGCACTCGGTGTCGATTGCGTTGGATCCTGATGGTAAGGTGCCCGGTGATACAGGAATCAATGGACCGGGTAAAACTGTCGATTTTTGGCTGTATTTTAATGGCCGCATCACCTCGTCGGAACACTTGTTAACCGACACCATAAGAGGGCAGGGTGGTTGTGGTAGTGCTATTACTTATCAGCCCGCCGCAGGTAGAGATCCAGATTGGTTTGAGTGGTAATTAGTTTCATTCAAGTTTTACCCCCTCGTGCCGATAATAGTCTATGCGCCTTTTGATGCGACATAAAGCACTGGGTTTTACTCTTGCCGAGCTGTTATCAGCCTTGGCGATTTTGGGTGTGATAGCCACGTTTACCATTCCTAAGGTGCTGACTGCGTCACAAGCCAGCCAGCATAATTCACAAGCCAAAGATGTTGCTGCTATGATTACTCAGGCCTATAGTCAATATCAGTTGGAAACAGGTGGAAGCTATATGCAGTCTGACGGTTTGCTGCCATATTTTAACTATGTTCGTAATGATAATACGAGCATGTTAGATACTGACTCACATAACCCTGTAGGGGTAGATGCAGACTGTTCTGGTGGGGGTATTCAGTGCTTGGTTTTACATGGCGGAGGAACGCTGTATTTCTATAACACAGTAAGCTTGTGTAATGATGCTACGACCGCCATTCCCTATTATTTTGATCCCGATGGCACCAATGGTGACGCTTTTCAGGCGATTACAATTTATCTCTATGATAATAGCTATATGACTACAGGTCGTTATATTAAGAGTTCCACGCGCTATGGCTATAATTCAAGTGCGACATGCTCAGCCACGGTCAATCCAAATGCAGGGAGTGATCCGTCTTGGTTTAGCTGGTAAAGGGTTCAATAACTAAAGTTTTACCCCCCCCCTGTCGATATATGATTATGCACCGAATGATGAGACAAAGAACATTGGGCTTCACCTTGGCCGAGCTGTTGATTAGCTTGGCTGTTTTGGGTGTGATTGCTACGTTTACGATTCCTAAGGTGCTCAATGCCAGCCAGAATAATCAGTGGAATAGTCAGGCAAAAGAGACGATTGGTGCTATTAATGAAGCTTATATGTTGATTAAACTAAATGATGGGATTACTGCCACGACATCAGCAACAAATTTTCTTGAAAAAATGAACTATGTAAGATTGGATACCTCTAGCCTTGTTGACCATGTTCAGGGCGCCGGTTCATTGGATTGTGCGCTGTTTAAGTGTTATAGGTTACATAGCGGCGCGGTTCTATCGGGTAGTGGGGTTCAGTTTAATGGTACCGGTAATGGTTGTACGGTGTTCTTTTACTATGATCCTGATGGTACCTACTCAGGCAACACCACGGGACCGGGAAAAAGTATTCTTCTCTTGATGCGTTATGATGGGCGCATTACAATATGGGGAGACCCCTTTCCGGGTTCTTACACTAATACCTGTAATACTTTATTGACAGCAAATCCAACGGCAATTCCCCCTTGGTTTAGTTGGTAAGACCTTTTTTTTATGGGAAAATAGCGCTATCTAACTTGTAGACGAGAGATACGCTGATGACCACCCCCCTTGAGAAAAAATCCAAGACCACGCCTGATACGATATTGATTACGGGTGGGTGTGGTTTTATTGGTAGCTGGCTTATTAAGGAGCTGTTGCTTCACCACAGCACGCCCTACCGAATTATTAACTTGGATGCGCTAACTTACTGCGGTAATCTTGATAACGTTAAAGAGGTGGCTGAGCATCCTCACTACCGTTTTGTGCAGGGCGACATTCGCGATAAGGCATTGGTGAACAAGCTGATGTATGAGGCCGATATCTGTATTAACGTGGCCGCTCAAACCCATGTCGATCGTAGTATCGATGGGCCTGAAGTGTTTGTCGATACCAATGTGATGGGCACACAAACCCTATTGGAAGCCGCACGCCTTAACAACCTCGATAAATTTATTCAAATCTCAACCGATGAAGTGTACGGCAGTCTACCTCTTGAGAGTGATGATGCCTTTAGTGAGTCTTCACCCCTACAGCCTTCTAGTCCTTATTCGGCCAGTAAGACCGGTGCGGATCTGTTGGTCACTAGTTACTTTCATACCTATGGCTTGGATGTGTGTGTGACACGGTGCAGTAATAACTATGGCCCGTATCAATATCCTGAAAAACTCATTCCGGTGTTTGCATTGAATGCTAAAGCCAATCAAAAGGTGCCGGTCTATGGTGATGGGTTAAACGTTCGGGATTGGATCCACGTTCAGGATCATGTGCGTGCTGTGATTAAGGTGCTTGAATCAGGTAAGGCGGGCGAGGTGTATAACATCGGTGCCAGTAACGAACGCAACAACCTTGAGATGACCAAAAAGATTCTGGCCATGGCTGGTCGTGATGAATCGTTGATTGATTATGTCACCGATCGCTTAGGGCACGACCGTCGTTATGCCATTGATAGTTCTAAGATTCAAACCGAATTGGGTTGGCACCCTGAGTACAATGCCGATAATTTTGACGCGGGTTTGCAAGAGACCGTGACGTGGTATCTGGAAAACACCGAATGGGTGGATGCTGTTCAGGCTCGACACAAAGCGATGTTGGCTTCTGGCGAGGATGCCTTTGAACCTGTTCGTGTAGGGGGTTAGTTAGTCGATGGCGTTTAGACGAATATTGGTAACCGGTGCGAAGGGCATGTTGGGGCAGGACTTATGTCCGCATTTGCGAGCCAAGGGCTATGATGTGACCGAAACCGATGTCACGACGCTGGACTTGCTTAAAACCCAAGACGAGATCACACGCTTTATTGTTGCTCACGAGCCCGAAATAATTGTCCATTGTGCGGCCTATACCAATGTGGATGGTGCTGAGACTGAATCGGATTTGGCCATGGCCGTGAATAAAGACGCCACCCGTAAATTGGTGATTGCGGCTAAGGAAGTCGATGCTATTGTCGTCTATATTAGTACTGATTTTGTATTTGATGGCATCAAGCAATCCCCTTACCTTCCAACCGATAGACCCAACCCCGTTAATATGTATGGCTTGTCTAAATATTATGGGGAACTGCAAGTTACCGAGTTGATGGACACGTATTATATTATTCGTACCAGTTGGTTATATGGTATCCACGGTAAGAACTTTGTGGAGTTCGTTCTGGAGTCAGCTCGCCAAGGGCGTGAGATTAAAATTGTGACGGATATGATTGGCACCCCAACGTGGACAGGAAGTTTATGCACGGTGATTGAAAACGTGATGACCAGTGGTGCCTTTGGTGTGTATCATGGGTCGGATGGGGGCGAAATAACACGCTACGATCAGGCACGAGCCATTTGTACGGCCGCGGGTTTTTCATCAGAACATATTAAACCGGCAACCAGTCGAGACTTTAATTTTAAAGCCAACCGTCCTTTATATAGTGCTTTAGATACATCGCCTTTAGAAGTACCGGATTGGCAGACCGCCTTTCAAACGTACTTGACCCTGTATAATGAGAAGTATCACGTTAACGCATAACAGAAAGTTTTGTTGCCAAGAATTATGACTTCAACAACATCACAACAACCATCGGGTCGGGCTCACAATCATTCTGTAAGCCAAGCGATTAACCAAACCATTCAGTTACCTGATGGTAAACGCCCACGTGTTTTGGTGTCGGGCTATTATGGGTTTAATAATCTGGGTGATGATTTAATTTTACATGTATTGGTAACACAATTGCTGGCACGTGGCTTGGATGTAACGGTTCTATCAAACAATCCGTTAGAAACCAAACGCATGTTTCAGGATTCAATTGGGTCTGGGCAAGGTTCGGTGGATGCGATTCATCGGATGAGCTTGATCGATATTTTTAAAACCATGACCGATGCGCATTTGTTTATCTGTGGTGGTGGCGGACTTTTTCAGGATAGAACCAGCGTTAAGAATGTTATTTATTATGGTGCCATGGCGTGGCTGGCGCGGTTTTTAGAGATTCCGGTCTGCATGTGGGCCCAAGGGGTTGGGCCTTTAAACAAAAAAATCTCACGGTGGATTGTAAAAGACCTGTTTAAAGAAACCGCTATGTTTACGGTGCGCGATACGCAGAGTGCCCAGTTGGTCAGTGATATTGCGGGCTTCTTGCCTGAGGTGACAGCGGATCCGGTTTGGTTGCTGGATATGCCTGAAGCCACCGAGCCGCATTCAAGTTCACCACAACCGGGTGAAACGTGGAACATTGGCATCTCCTTAAGAGAGTGGCCAGAGTTAACACCCGATCGCCTTGAAAACTTTGCCCGTGTACTGGGTGAGCTTACCCGTGACGCGGATCGTCCCGTTCAGTTTTATTTGTTGCCGATGATGGCCTCACAAGATTTATCAGTGCTCAGTAAATTGCGTCAGATGCTAGAAGCCCATAACATTGGTTTGTGGAAAACTGTGCGTCCTGAGCACGTGATGGATATTATTCCCAAGTGTCACATGATGTTTGGTATGCGCTACCATAGCTTGCTATTGGCGTTACTTAGTGGCGTGCAGGTATACGGCTTGGTTTACGATCCTAAGGTGCGTATTTTACTAGATGAGCTTGGCTTAGAAGGTATAGACGTGAACTTGCTTGAGGCGTTGCAGACCGAAACAGTAGCAAACGCATTGACCAATTATCCGAAGATAGATTTAGAACCGTTAAAGCAACGGGCCTATGCCAACTTTGAAGAAGTGGAACAAGTACTGGAAAAACAAAGCGCCTTAATGTTGATGTAAGTGCCTCTGTCGTTTAACCATTTTGGATCGCTTTGAATTTTGTTTTTTCTTATAGACCATTGGGTTAGTCTTTTGTGTTGAACTCACTGTTTGGGTGCAAAAAAAGCTATAATAGAGAGAGTTGTAACGTAGTTCGTGTTCATAGTTTTAAGGTGGTTGTTATGCCACCCTTTATCAGCTTTATTTTACGTATTCAAAGAGACAAAGAGGTCAGCCCGTTATGGTTGCTGAAAAGACGATTGAAACCGCATCGCTGGCGAGCCCTGCGATAAATCAGCCTAAGAAACTGAGCAAGCAAGAGGCCAAAGATGCCGTTCGAAACGCCAAGAAAGAACGCGCGTCGCTTCGAGCTGCATTGCTAAAACACCTTCGTCCTCTGCCTTCAGAATCGGATTCTCAAACTTCGTTGATGTCCCGACTTCCGTTGATTGTTCAGGCCGTTACCGATTGGGTGCGTCAGCCTTGGACTCAAAATAGTGATCCAAAGAAAGAACAACCGGCACATCTCAACATTGTAAGTAATGTGCGTTACACGCGTTATGGCGAAGCTGCTTATCTACGCTCGCTAAAAGAATCATTACGAGCTACTAATGCTGATGGAAGTGTCGATATCTCGATGCTGAGCCGTCAGGAAATGGACATTAAAACTTTTGGCTTTGTGCTGAATCAATTGCCAACGGTGCGTCACGTTACCTTTGCCGGTCGAGGCGAACCGTTGCTTAATCCCGACTTGATGAGTATGATCGATTTTGCGTCGAGCGAACGTCAGGCCTATACCAAGGTTGTAACCAATGGTTTATTGCTCGATCAATATATGTTGCCGTTGGTGCAGAGTGACTTGAATGAGCTTCAGGTGAACCTGATGGCGCATCGTCCGACGATGTTTCAAGAAACCACGGGTCAAGACGCGCGTAACTTTGCCGATGCCTATCAGAATTTAAAAACCTTGATGACATTAAAAAAGAAACGTAAGCTCGATTTAAAAATCACGTTAATGATGGTCGTCACAGCTCAGAACTTTCAGCAAGTACCCAAGATGATCGACTTTGCTGCGGAACTCGGTGTGGATAAATTGCTGTTGGAGCACTACACCTCCGCCAATACGGACGATCGGAATTACCGCACCTTGTATAGAGACACGCCAAAGGCGGGGCAGATGTGGTTGCGTATCAAGCGAAATATGGCGAGCTATTTTAACCTGGAAATTGAGTTGCCAAAGTTAATGAAGCGCGAAAATAAGATTGCCAAGCCATTAAATCGAAACTGTACCGATGCGTTTGAAAGCATTACCGTGGATGGCGAGTGCCGAGTGTGGGCCTGCTCACAACAAAATGTACTGCCTACGCGTGGTGAATTAGGCAAGGTGTGGGACGACAACGTGTGGAATGGTCAAACCTTTAAAGAGCTAAGACACGCCCACGGCGGTCAATTTATCGCCAGAGAAACCTGCCTACCCGAAGCATGCAAATTCTGCCCAAAGAATTGCGGATAGTTTTTTAGCGTTTATTTAAAACCGATCTTTTGCAGGTATCTTGGCCACGTTAACACCTCGGTAGTGTTCAAAGAAGGTATCAAAATCCATGTATAGGCCTACTTTAGTGCCGTGTGGATCTTTAACGTATAGGGTTTGCGTGTTGAGATCGATGTTGTCCACAGCCATGACGTGGAACGTGGATATTTTATTGCCCATATCAAGGTGTCGAATGCCTTCTTCGGGGCGTTGGTTGGTGTACACACACATAATGTGGCCATCAGGATCATTGGCATAATCTTTAAACACGTCTAGAACGGCTTGTTTATCTTTGGGTGTGATTTCGCCGTTGGGCTTAAATAACATATCGTTGGTTTTCCAGCCCGTAAAATCCTGCATTACAATGCGCTCATCATAATGAAACTTAGGATGAATAAACACATCGAGAGGCTTGTCACTGGACACGTCTTTATAGCGTTTAGGATGACGTGCTTTCATTAGTTTGGCATAGGCTAGTTCAAGAACACGAACGCCTTTGTCCTCAGAGGTGACATGGGGACGACGTTTTGGACCGGTACGGCCTTTATAGTCTATAAATCGTTTTTGGCGACTTTCAGCACGAGTGATGGTGACCGGTGTGTCGGGGTATTTTTTAAACGTCACCACAAGATCGCCATTCTCTTGGACGTCAATCATATTTTTTATGATCTGTTTACCCACAGGATTGCGAGACAGAATATAGATGGAGCTCAATAACTGACAGTCGTTCAATCGGCCTTGGGCAAGATGGATGTTATCCACGCCGTTAGGGAAGAACTTTTTTGCTTCTTTAGTGGTCAAAGCTGAAAACTGAACGCTGTCGTACTTTAAGCTTTTCAAGTTAATTGGAGTTGAGAAAGGCTTGTTAACCAATTCCGGTGTCGATTGCGATCCGAATGAAAGTGACTGAATCATGATGTACCCTTTTGGTTTAATAAAGGTTAAGTCTTTGAGTTCTTTGTGGTGTAAGCTACTAAAGTAAAAACTAAAGACAAAAATAATTGCCCTGTTAGCACTTAATTGTATTCATAAGCCTTAAAGAGAGTAGAATAGTATTTCAAGATATATTCTTAGGAGTCTCTCGTATGACCTCAATTCAATTTGGTGCTGTTCAGTGGTTTTCTCATGGGCTTAATGTTGAAGATGGAACGACGGTTCGCAACCTTAACAAGGCTCGCTTTAGCAAGCGCTTTAAGCAGCCCGTGTGTGTTCGCGTGTCAAAGCTGGGTAATAATATCGTGGAAGCTGAATATTGGGATACATCGGCTAAAGACAATAATCAAGCCGAAAGCGTCTTTTCAAAGCTAACCAAACACAGAGACGAAAGTATGGACGCTTTTTTAAAGCGCCTGAAACGCACGCTAAAAGAGGTAATTGCCAACCCATCAAAGCCAACAGAACCCCTTAATGCAAAGCAAATGGACTGGCTGGGACGAATTTTAAGACGTTAAAAACTTAAAAATTTAAAATTCTGGTACTATTTTTTTTAAAGAAGATTATGCATTTCCTCAAGCAACACAAGCGCTTCGGCTTCCATGGTGTGCTCTTTTGTTTGGATTGCGATGGCTTCGGTAATGACGTTGAGCACGTCAGGGATTTTTAAGTGGTAATAACTATGACGCCCTTCTCGGCGCTCTTCAACCAAGTGATGCATCTTTAAAAGCTTGAGATGTTGGGACACCGACGATTGACTTAGCTCAAGCGTTTCATGGAGTTCGGTGACGCCCATCTCTTTGGATTTGAGTAACGAAAGCAGCCGGACACGATCCGGGTTGGATAAGATCTGAAATAAGGAGGCGACGGACTTAAAGACCGCATCGTATTTTTTTCTATGCATTGGTTGAAACCTAATTTATGATGTGCTAATATATTAAAATATTATATTTTTATAATATCATTATATTTAAATAATTCAATAGGTTAAGTTAATCGCGTTTCACATGTATCGCAAAAAGGGTCCATCTCATTATGTTTTCAATTAATAAAGAGACCTTCATGCAGGACGGTTTGTCCTCTTTTGTTGTTTTTCTGGTGGCTGTTCCGCTGTGTTTGGGTATTGCCATTGCTTGTGGCCTACCGCCTTCCGCCGGTTTAATATCGGGTATTATTGGTGGTTTGGTTGTAGGCTCCTTTGCCGGATGCCCACTACAAGTTAGCGGCCCTGCTGCGGGCTTGATTGCCATTGTGTGGGACATTATTGAAAAACATGGCCTTGAGACCTTTGGTTTTGTTGTACTGATGGCCGGTGTCCTTCAAGTATTACTCGGTGTGTTTAAGTGGGGTCGATGGTTTAGAGCGGTTTCGCCTGCTGTGATTCAGGGCATGCTAGCCGGTATTGGGGTGCTTATTTTTGCAAGTCAATTCCACATTATGATTGATGATAAACCTGTTAGTTCAGGGTTAGAAAACCTGATGTTGATTCCTGAGGCCATTAATAATGTGTTTACGGTAACCAACGCAACGCACCAGTTGGCAGCCTTAACGGGTGTTATTACGATTTTGGCTATTGTGGCGTGGGGCTTTGTGCCTAAAAAAATACGGACCATCCCTGCGGCGTTAATCGGTGTGGCTGTGGCTACCGTGGTGGCTAACTTATTGGGTTTCGATATTAATTATGTGACCGTGCCCGAAAACTTATTGGGTGAAGTAAAATTACTTAGTGGCGATCAGTTCGTTAACTTCATGGCACCCGATGTTTGGATGTCGATTGTGGCTTAGGCCTTTATTGCCAGTCCTGAAGCATTACTGACAGCAC
>CAYGPY010000040.1:0-14522 GCA_964351765.1 uncultured Vampirovibrionales bacterium | reverse complement strand
CTTACGTACCGTGCCGGTTAGAACAGCTCAAGTGATGACCCAAGTCGTTACCGCTCTCAAGAAGAGATGGACAAATGGAATGCCCGCGATCCGATTGAACGGATGCAAAAATACTTGCAACAGCTCGGCATCTGGAGCGAAGAATACGAAAACCAAGTATGGGAAGAAGCCCGTCACCGTATTCAAGAAGCCACCAGCCAAGCCGCTGATGCCCCACACCCTAAGTGGGAAACCTTATTTGATAATGTCTATGAAACCATGCCCCCAGCTTTGGTCGAACAACGGGACGCGTTAATTGAACGTGAGAGTCATCTTGAGATGACCAACGAGGGTGAATTCCCTCTCTAAGTGATTAACGCAGAGATGTCTCAATTAGACAGTCAAAATTTTTAAAGGAGTAACACACCATGGCAACAAAAACATTACTCGCCGCCATTACCGATGGCCTTGATACCCAAATGGAACGTGATGATAACATCGTGATTATGGGTGAAGACGTTGGCGTAAACGGAGGCGTGTTTAGAGCAACCGAAGGTCTGCAAGCCAAATACGGTGAAGACCGTGTGTTTGACACCCCCTTATCTGAAAGTGGGATTATTGGTGCCGCCATTGGAATGGCCAACTACGGCTTGCGCCCTGTGCCTGAAATTCAGTTTTCTGATTTTATCTACCCTGCTTTTGACCAAATTGTCTCAGAGCTCGCCAAGTTCAGATATCGTAGTGGTGGTGAATACACATGCCCTGTGGTGATTCGTACGCCTTATGGTGGTGGTATCCGTGGTGGGTTGTATCACTCACAAAGCCCTGAAGCTTACTTCTGCCATACCCCTGGTTTGAATGTGGTGATTCCTTCCACACCTTATGATGCCAAAGGCTTGTTGATTGCAGCGATGGAATCCAACGACCCAACCCTATTTTTAGAACCCAAGAAAATCTATCGCTCTGCCAAAGGCGATGTGCCTGACGGGCATTACACCGTTGAGTTGGGTAAAGCACGTGTAGCGCGTGAAGGTAGTGATTTATCTATCTTCTGTTATGGCGCGATGGTTGAAGTGTGTGAAAAGGCTGCTGAAAAAGCCTTTGAAGAAGATGGCATTAACGCTGAAGTAATTGACCTGAGAACACTCACACCGGTTGATGAAGCAAGTATTATTGCTTCGGTTCAAAAAACCGGCCGTGCTTTAGTTGTGTATGAAGCACCAAAAACATGCAGTTACGGCTCAGAGATTGCGGCCTTGATTGCTGAAAAAGCACTGGATTCACTTGAAGCCCCTGTAATGCGAATTGGTGGTTTTGATACGCCGTTTCCTTACACGCTTGAATACTTGTACGTCCCACACGCTGCCCGTGTGCTGTTAGGTATTCGTGATGTGATGAATTACGAATAAGTATTAATCCACATTGTTTAAATTTTAAATAACTGGAGAACGTATCTCGATGACAAAAGAATTTAAATTACCCGATATTGGTGAAGGTATCGCTGAAGGCGAAATCGTAAAATGGCACGTGGCCGTTGGCGACAACGTCAATGAAGATCAAACGGTTGCTGAAGTGATGACCGATAAAGTAACCGCTGAAATCCCCTCACCATTTAGTGGTGTTGTTAAAGAACTCCTTTATAAAGAAGGCGACACCGTTAATGTGGGCGATGTATTTATCATCTTGGATGAAGCAAGTTCTGGCTCGTCCTCTAAAAAAGAAGCAAGCGAACAAGAAGAAAATAATGCTGATAAGACCGTAAGCAATGGCAAAGCCAGCACCGCTGTTGCCGAGCCGCCATCCTCACGTAAGCCCGCCCCAACCCATGGTGCTGGTGGTAAAGTCCTCGCGGCGCCAGCCACACGCAAACTAGCTCGTGAGCTCGGCATTGATTTATCAAGCGTCTCGGGTTCTGGTGTGCGAGGTCGCATTACCCGTGCCGATTTAGAATCACATTCGGGTGATAGCACAACAGCGCCATCTTCCAACGGAAATACATCGGTGCCTTGCCCACTCAGTGAGTCAAAGAAATCGACATCAAAGCCCGCTGCAGTATCAACACCAAAACAAAGTAAACCGACTCGCACCTTTAACGCTGGGCAAGACGAGCGTGTTCCTTTTGCAGGGATGCGCCGTAAGATTGCTGAGCACTTGGTAAAGTCCAAACAAAGTGCACCACACTTTGGCTATGTGGATGAAGTGGATGTATCAGCCTTGGTTGCAATGCGCAAAGAGTTAAAAGAATCCGCTGCTGAGCAAGACGTGAAGCTCACCTATCTCCCGTTTATTATTAAAGCCGTGATTGCTGGATTGAAACAGTACCCTGTACTAAACGCACAACTCGATGAGTCCGCCAATGAGATTGTCTACAAAGGCGATATCAATATGGGGATTGCGGTTGCCACGGATGACGGATTGATTGTACCAGTGATTAAACACGCCGATCAAAAAAGCTTGTTAGAATTGGCTCGTGATATTCAGGATTTATCTGAGAAAGCACGCACCGGAAAACTTGCTTTAGATGACATTCAAGGTGGTACCTTTACCCTTACCAGCATTGGATCGATTGGCGGGATGTTTGGCTTGCCGATTATTAATCAGCCTGAAGTCGGTATTATCGGCATCAACAAAATTCAGAAACGCCCTGTTGTGGTGGACGATGACATTGTGATTCGTGATGTGATGTATCTTTCGATTTCGGGTGATCACCGTGTGGTAGATGGTGCTGAATGTGCAATGTTTATGAACACTGTGATTGCACACCTCACATCACCAAGCAAACTTTTATTGGTTTAACGCCACTATTTTTAACGTCACTTTTAAATCAATTCAGGATAAAAAACCATGACCGAAACTACCACGCATCAGATTGATACCGTTATTATTGGCGCTGGCCCCGGTGGCTATGTGGCCGCCATTCGTTGCGCGCAACTCGGTAAAGAATCGGGTAGAACGACCATGCTGATTGAAAAAGAAGCGATGGGCGGTGTATGCTTAAACTGGGGATGTATCCCGAGTAAAGCGATGATTTATGCGGCAGGCTTACTCGACACACTTGAAAACAAAGCCAGCACAATGGGCATTTTAGTGGATAACCCGCGTGTTGATATGGGTACCTTACAAAGCTGGAAAAACGATGTCGTTAAAAAACTGACGGGTGGTATCGGGCAACTGTGTAAAGCCAATGGGGTTGAGCGCATTAAAGGCACAGCGAGTTTTAAAGACACCAACACTTTGGAAGTTCAAACCGCCACAGGATTTACTGAAACCGTGGTCTTTAAAAACGCCATTATCGCTACAGGGAGTTCTAGTATTCAGATTCCAGGCTTTGAATTTAACGACACCACCATTATTGATTCTCGTGTGGCGCTCGACTTAGAAGAGGTGCCCGAATCAATGGCCGTGATTGGCGGCGGTGTGATTGGCCTTGAACTGGGCATGATGTATGCCAAGCTCGGTACCGAAATCACCGTAATTGAAATGGCAGATCAAGTCTTACCCGGAACCGATAAAGACATCGTGCAGGTGCTGTCTCGCAGTATGAAAAAGAAAAAAATCAAAGTCCATACCGGAGCCAAAGCCAAATCGTGCAACAGTAAAAAGAAGTCGGCCTCAATCACCTTTGAAACCAAAAAAGGTGATGATGAAACCCTTGATGTTGAAAAAATTCTCGTAGCCGTCGGTCGAAAACCCAACTCAAAAGGCATTGGTTTAGAAAACGCCGGTATTGCCACCAACGACCGTGGTTTTATCACAGTCGATGATCAATGTAGAACCAGTGTGCCTAACATTTTTGCCATTGGTGATGTGACCTCAGGGCCTTTACTAGCCCACCGAGCCAGCAAAGAAGGTACCGTGGTTGCGGGTATTATTAATGGCAGCAATGAAATTCTAGACTACCGTGCCCTACCGGGTGCTGTTTTTTGCGATCCTGAAATTGCCACCGTGGGCTTAACTGAAGCCGAAGCCATGGAGCAAGGCCACACCATTAAAGTGGGTAAGTTCCCGTTTCAAGCTTCCGGTCGCGCATTAACAATGGGCAAGCCCGATGGCATGGTAAAACTAATTAGTGATGCTGACACGGATGTGGTGTTAGGCGTTCATATGATAGGCCCTGATGTAGCCGAATTTATTTCTGAAGCCACACTCGCCATTGAGATGGGTGCCACCGCTGAGGACATTGCTCTTACTGTCCACACCCACCCAACGCTTCCTGAGAGCTTGATGGAAGCCGCTGAAGCCGTACATGGTTTGGCCATTCATATTTATCAAAAAGAGAAACCTGAGCCCGTTGGTTCCAAATAAGGAACACCGATTGTGACTCAACATCCCTCTACACCACTCAATCAGATTGCCTCTCCGGTTTCGATTCACAATCGCCTTGAGGTGATTGATTTTGGGCTGAGCGATTACACCCTGATGTGGGAGCACCAAAAGAAAACACTTCAACAACGCATTGATGGTAACATTCCAGATACGCTCTTGATGGGTGAACATCCTGCGGTGATTACCAAAGGACGGGGCACGCAAGAAGGAAACCTTCTAGTGACATCTCCTGATATCCCTATTGTGGCTATTGAACGCGGCGGGGATATTACTTATCACGCACCGGGGCAATTGGTGGTGTACCCTATTATTCAGCTACCTGATGACCGTCGGGATTTGCACCGCTACCTGCGCGACTTAGAAGATGTACTGATGAGGGTCGTGGCTGATTTTGGTATAACCGGTCAACGCAACGACGGTTACAGCGGTGTTTGGACAGAAACAAGCCACGGATTAAAAAAGCTCGCTAGTATTGGTGTGGCCGTTAAAAAATGGACAACCTATCACGGTATTGCTCTGAATGTATCGACTGATTTACAGGGATTTAGTCAAATTAACCCATGCAATATGCAAAGTGATGTAATGACCTCCCTACACGCTGAAAGCGAGGCCAAACAACAGCCTCGACCCCCAATGGAAGAAGTGAAAGCCTCGTTTATCAAGGCTTTTTGTGGTATTTTTTAATAAATTCACCCTTGGTTCCTGTCCAGTAGGCAATTTTCACCCTTCAGGTGCTTTTTATAAGAAGACGCTAAACTGATCCCCCTGTGAAGAATCGTTACATCAACGTGATCCCTCTGGCGATCTTTTTTACAATAGATATAGACAGCTTTAATATTTTTGATTAGACGTAAAGAAAGTAGTTCCCATTATGCCCACCATCGATGATAAAACCGTTCGCCACGTTGCTGAATTGGCCCGTCTTGAACTCAATGACGAGGACATCAGCAAGTATGCTCAAGAGCTTTCAAACATTGTCTCGCTCATTGATAAGCTGAACGAATTGGATCTCGACGCGGTGGATATGAGCCTAAGCGCGGATCAAGCTACCGTTTATCGTGAAGATAAAGGCGTTCGTATGTACTCCCGTGAAGAACTGATGGCCAATGCCCCTGTTGAAGAAGACGGTTTCTTCCGCGTTCCTCAAATTCTTGATAATTAAACTCTCTTAATTTAATTCCTAAAATTTTATCACCACATAATCCCAACACAATTCTGGAGGTAGGTCCCTGATGGCCTCAACAAAATATGTATTCGTCACTGGTGGCGTTGTTAGTTCCCTAGGTAAAGGTATCGTTGCCGCATCACTTGGCCGCTTATTGCGTGCCCGTGGCTATAGCGTATCCATCCAAAAATTTGACCCCTACATCAACGTTGATCCCGGCACGATGAGTCCGTTTCAACACGGTGAAGTGTTTGTAACCGACGATGGTGCTGAAACTGATTTGGATTTAGGCCACTATGAACGTTTTATTGATACCAACCTCACTCGCTTAAACAACGTGACGGCCGGACGCATCTATTTAGATGTGATTTCCAAAGAGCGTCGTGGTGATTATTTAGGTGGTACGGTGCAAACCATTCCACACATTACCGATGAAATTAAAAGCCGGATTAAAGAAGCCACCAACGTCTTAGCTCCTGATGTTCAGATTATTGAAGTTGGTGGTACCGTGGGCGATATTGAAGGTCTGCCTTTCATTGAAGCCATCCGCCAATTCCGTTATGACGTCGGCTTTAAGAACACCTGCTTTATCCACGTTACCTTGGTACCGATGATTAAAGCCGCTGGCGAATTAAAAACCAAACCAACCCAACACAGCGTGAACACCCTAAGAAGTATTGGTATTCAGCCTGATGTGTTGGTTGCCCGTACAGAGATCCCTCTAGAAAAAGAACACCGCCGTAAAATTGCGCAATTTAGCAACGTAGATCCTGAAGCGGTGATTGAAGCCAAAGATATGACCTGCTTGTATGAAGTACCTTTAGCACTTGAAAAAGAAGGCTTGGCCAAAATTGTATTAGACCAACTACACATGGAACAAAAAACACCCGATCTAACGCATTGGACAAACATGGTGGAGAAGGTGAAAAGCCCTACCAAAACCGTGCGTATTGGCCTAGCTGGTAAATACAACGATCTCTCTGATGCCTATCTCTCTGTAATTGAATCCATCAAGCACGCGGCGGCCGAAAATGGGGCGACCGTTGAGTTGAAATGGATTAACACCGAAGATTGCGAAGACAAAGACACAACAGCTGCCTATATGTCTGATGTTGATGGCATTGTGGTGCCCGGTGGTTTTGGTCATCGTGGTATTGAAGGCAAGATTAACGCCATTCAATTTGCGCGTGAAAACAACATTCCTTTCTTGGGCTTGTGCCTAGGGATGCAAACAGCGGTGATTGAATTTGCTCGTAACGTGGCAGGCTTAACCCGTGCTCACAGTATTGAGTTTGAAGAAAACACCGACCAGCCGGTTGTGGCCCTGATGGAAGAGCAGAAAAAAGTGGCCAACATGGGTGGGACAATGCGCTTGGGTCAGTACCCATGCCACATTCAAAAAGGAACGAAAGCTCACGCGGTGTATGGTGAAGAGGCCATTCAAGAACGCCATCGCCACCGTTATGAAATTAACAATGACTACCTTGAAATCCTTCAAAATGCGGGTCTGGTCATCTCAGGGATGTCACCAAACCGCAGCTTAGTTGAGATGGTAGAACTGCCAGAGCATCCTTGGTTTGTAGCTTGCCAGTTCCACCCAGAATTTAAATCACGCCCTGACAAGCCGCATCCATTGTTCTTAGGCTTGCTCGAAGCGGCAACACGTAATTTACCTGAAACACTTTTAAACGAAACCTCGGCACAACAAACAGGTAATTCCGTTGTTTCATAAATAAACTATTTTTGATGATTTACACATCTTTCAAGAACACCGCTTACGCTATCACGCTAAAGCGGTGTTCTTGTATGAATTAGAGCCTTTTAATGTTACAGAATGTATCTTACCCTGTAACAGATTTGTCACACCGCCTCAGGTTTATAGGCCATGTGGCCGATATAGTATACAGACGAGATCAAGCTTATTTTAGAAACGTGTTCATCCACTCTATACAAAGCTTTGCATCAGGAATCATTTGATTGACGTAACGTATTACCTCTTTTCCTGATTGGTCATCACCTCAAAACGTATCCGTCTCTTTTCAGGTTTCATTTTGGCTTAGAACGAGGGTTTTCAGTGAAAAATAATCTTAACTTAATTGTGGCATCAACCGGTATAACATTGGGTGTTATTGCTGTTGCATTAACCTTAGACACGTTATTTCTAAGCGATTACAGCATCAACAAACCAACCCCAACAGCCGTTGAACACCAAACACAGGCAGAACAATTTGCTGCCGTTCTAGACAACTCTTTTTCAGGTACGGTTGCGGCCACAGCAATGCCAAAATCAGCCAATAGCAACGATGAGGTTGAACTGGGTTCGGCATTGAGCTTTATTGATTCTGAAAAAACCAACAACCATCGACCTACTTTGAGTTTGGTAAAAAATAAGCAGTGGCTCAACGTTCGCCTCGATCGTGGTGCCGTAACGCTTGACGTTCTAAAAGAAGGCTTCTCGATTGAAGACACGCAAAATCATTCGGGTTCCGAATACTTTGACTATGCCGGTTACTTGTTTACTCAAATTTCAAACAACGTGGATGACACTGAATTAAGTAAGCAGCTCAATACACTGGGTAGCCAAAGCCACAGCATGTCGAACTCACTTAAAAAAGCCTTTACCAGTCACTTTGAAGGCGTACCCACCCAAAACATGAATCATTTATCGGTACGTTCTGATATCTTATTTCACCTTAATCAGCTAAATACTAACACCGTGCATATTGTGGATAAGAATAAATATGGTGGCGTACTGCAAAACAAAAGCCCTGACAACTTTAAGGCTGGCTCAACAATGCGTCAATTTAACGCAACGCTCGATACATTGAAAAACGATTTAGAATTTCAGCAAACCTACCCACAAACCTATGCTGTTATTCTTCAGCAGGCCGGACTCCTTCAGGAATTAGTACAACACTTGGAACTGCGTTGGGAATCAGCGTTGGATTGCGATCAAGATTCGATGTCCGCATGCTTTGGTCAGTCAGCCACACATATGAAAATTGAAGCCCGTCTAGAACTGAGCAGTGTTCAACAAAATCCAGTGCTCTCGATTGTTAATGTGAATGATGTGTTAGCCAATGTGGCTGAAGGTTCACAAAACACCTTAATTGCGGATATACCCACCAACGCAGATGTGGCTTACCCTTAAACCCCATTTCAAAACCAATTTTGTACCCATTTAAAGGCTGATTTCTTTATTTTTTAAAGAATCAGCCTTTTTTGACCGATAATAGAACTATGACCTATCCGTACCCAACAATAAAGCCGAGCATCAAGTCTCTTTTTTCTGCATCCTTGTGTGTCTTGATCCTAATAACGCTATCATTACCGACTCAGGCGTATAGCCTGTATGACAACGCAATTCGTCATAGTCAGAGTGGTGTGGTGTATCTCAACCGAGGCGAGATGCAACTTGCCATTGAAGAATTTCAAACGGCCATCTTGCTCAATCCGGCTTCTGGGATGTCCGCATCGATCTATAACAATCTGGGCATTGCCTATCGAGAGAACAAGCAATTTGCCTTGGCATTGGCGTCATTTCAACATGCCTTTCGCATTCAGCCCAATTATGAACTTTATTACAAAAATTTAATCGATGTTTACGAACGCACCGATCAACTTGAAACGGTTAAAAGTGAGTTAAAAGGCATTCTAACGCATTACCCTCAAAACCCCGAAGCCCTTTACCTACTTGGGCTTGTGCATGAATCTCTGGGTGAAAAAACAGCCGCTCACGCAAGCTTTCAATACTTTTTAGAGCTCAAGCCCCATGCCGGTCTTGCTACTTCTGTAAAGAAACATTTATCGTTTTAACGCTTTTACGTTAAAATAGGGGTGGAAAACTATGCCTTTGTGCTTGGTTTTATTAGCATTGGCGTATCATCTTGGAAACGATTAACAAGTTTTAACAAAGCTGGGGGCAATCCTCACCATTGAGACACGTTATTTCTAATATCACGACCTATATAACTTATTTTTGCAGATTTATCACCGATTGAGTTCATCACACACGACTAGGGATATTTTTACTTTATGACTATTTTTTTCCAATTCGACTTTTGGCTGGTTGTCCTCGGATCATTGTTTATCATCCGTCAAATCAGCGTTATTGCCTCGGCTGAACAGGGTCGTAAAAAAGACTTAGTACGCAAGCGCCCTCAAGAAACCGATGCAACCGAATTTCATATGTCGGTGTTGATTCCTTATCTGGATCCCAACCAACTAACCAGCTTGCTGGAACTTCTTTCTGCCATTGACATGCAGGACTATCCAGCCAGTCGCGTTGATGTACACTTGGTTACCAACCGTGACACGCAACCCGATCTGAAACCCGAATTTTTAAAACCCAACGTAAAAGTATGGAAACACCCGAATTTAAACCCAAGCAACTCCGAAGCCACAACGTGGTTGATTGATCGTTGTCTTGCCGCCGGTGGCTCCAGCTTGTTTGTGTTCCTACAACCCAACGACATTGTAAAACCTGACTTCTTCCAAAACATTGCCTCTCAAGGTTTTGAACATGCTGTGATGCAGGGCTATGTGGCACTAAAAAGCTACCCTGATGCCGTGCTCTCCAAAGTTATTGCGTTGTCCAAACGCCTTATCAATCGCATTGGTAACGCAGGTCGCTACCATTTAGGCTTAAGCTGTCGCTTGATGGATTCAGCATGGGTGGCCAAGCAAGAAGTACTTGAAATGATTCCGTATCACCGCGGTGCGGATATCGATAACCTTGAATACACCATTCGCCTTAATCTTGAAGGCTTTAAAGTAAGCTGGGCGCCTAATGTGGTTGTCTATCGTGATGAAGACACCGGTATTTTAGATCACGCTACACTATGCTTGTCTTCTGCAATAAATCGATTGCGTATGTTTGTGGCTTACACGCCAAAATTATTGGTACGCAGTATTGCCCGTTTTGACTTAGGTTTTGTTGAACATATGGCCTCGATGGTAAAACCCCCTAATTTTATTGTGGGTGCTTTTCTTGCCCTTGTTACCCTAAGCAAGGTCCTCAACCCTGCCTCAATCCCAGGTAACGCCTCCACGTGGTTGATTATTATGGGTAGCTTCTTCAGCGTACAGCTCATTTCACTCTTTGTGGCACGGGCGCGTCAAAATGACTACATCACCATGTTCTTATGGACACCCATTGTTTACGGCTTATGCACGTTTAGCCTTCCTATGTCAGCCTTCCATCTTGTATCACAATGGATGAACAAACGGAACGTCTCAGGTAGCGCGCGTCGCAAAGCGTCGTATCGTCATTTGGAATCCACCCGTTTCAACGAAGATATGGAGTCCAACGGCAGTAACTTCTTTGAAGACGATGAAACCTCACGCCGTGTAATCGAAGTATTGGAAAACAACGTTCCTGTTGAATTTCAAGAAGAAGAGTCCAGCAATCGTAACTCGATGAGTAAGCTACTTGGCTTAAATAAAAAGACAAATTCATCGGCATCACACCACCGCCAGCAAGCTAAGCAACACGCTTCTGTACCCAATCAAGCAACGCAACATGCCTCTAACGTACCATCCTCAACACCACAGTCACAACGCCCTCTATCTAACATGATGACGCCTCAGGCGGCTCAACCTCAACCCGTCAATGAGCCTCGTGAAATTGTGAAAGCCGTGCCGTTGTCCAATGGTAAAAAACAAGTTAAATGCCGTTTGGTTACTCAGATTGATTTTGATGCCCAAGGCAATGAAACCTATCAGCTCACGCTTGAATACAAAACCGTGTCCTTCTCAACCAACACCTATCAAATTATGGACCAAGCGTATTACGAGTTGCAGTCCAAATTAATGGCACGTGGCTTAACCATTGTGTCTTGCGGTAGTTGTGGTCAGTTCTACAATCCAACAGCCGATGTACCGGGCGCACTTAAAAACGCCGGTGTGTGCTTGTTTGGTAAAACCGGTAAAAACGTAAATCTTAAAACCGATGCGGTAACCGTGCTCTCTCAAGCTTGCCAGTATCACTGCGATATCAACCGCCGTGAAGATGTTGTGCGTCAGTGGAAAGAAAGTATCGGCAGTGCACCGGTAGCTCACTAAACGCAACACACCAAAAAGCGGATTAGCAATGACAGATTTCACCTCAGAGAAAAAAACCTCACTGTCGCCGTTATCATTATGTGTTCTTGTTATGTTAATGCTTTTGCCTTGGGGATGGTCGTGGCTTGGCATGTTTGTTTTTCAGCACGTATTTATTGCCATTGCGTGCTACGCCATTGGCGCCTGCCTTATTCCATTATGCGTGTTACCTCGATGTCATCAGCAATGGTGCTATTCATGGCAGGATCAATTTGTATGGCGCCTCTACCCTGAATCTGTATTAGGGTTAGTATTATTAATGCTCGTTAGTATCGTCGTCTTTTTTATAGGCTACCCAACGGTCGCACCCGTCTTAGATCCGCAACATCACTTAAACATTGCCCTTACCCAGCTCGGTTTTGTATCGAAACCCATCTTTATTTTATTTGCCCTGTATTTTGTTACCCTGAATCCCATTATTGAAGAATGCTTTTGGCGCGGCTTTATTTTCAGGCACTTACACGCACATACCACCTCAAACAGAGCCCTCATCATTAGCTCAGTCGCCTTTGGTGCTTGGCATGGCGTGATTATGTACTATTTATTCCACACGATGCTCGCGTGGGGTATCACGCTCGTGATTATGACAGGCGGGCTCATCTTTGGGCACGCCTACCGAAAAACACGTTCACTAGTGCCCGCCATTTTACTACACAGCCTGTTAGGCGATCTCCCTATCGTCCTACTTTTGGCAAGCGTTCTCTATGGCGGCAAAAACTAGTCTGGTAAGTCATATCTGTTCTTAATGCAAGAACTCTCGAACGCCTGTGGTCACCATAGCCATGTTATGCGTATCGGCCATTGCAATAACATCGGTATCTTTGATACTACCGCCGGGTTGAATCACAGCTTTAACACTACCCTTCAGCGCCGTTTCAATGTTATCGGTGTGTGGTAAAAATGCATCTGAAGCCATCACAATGCCCTCGTTGTTTTTACCCAAGCCATTGCGTTCCATAATCGTAATGGCATTTTCTAAGGCCGCCACACGACTGGTTTGACCACCACCAATGCCTGTTGTTTGACCATTAGCAGCCAACACAATCGCATTGGATTTCACGTGTTTAACAACCTTCCACGCAAACAACATATCGGCAACTTCTTGCTCTGTTGCTTTACGCTGGCTCACCGTTTGCAATGTTGCATTGGTCACGTCTGCCTCACGGTGATTGGTTTGTTGTACTAAAAACAGATCATCGGTCAGTGCACGTAACACAGGTGTCTCTGATTTCTCAGTAACTAAAGAACGGGTCACCACGCGCAGGTTTTTCTTACTCGTTAATACATCCAACGCCTCTTTTGAAAACTCCGGTGCTAGAATCACGTCTAAAAACATGTTCTGCATCGCTTCAGCCGTGGGTTCATCCACAGCTTGAGTAAACGCTACAATGCCCCCAAAGGCACTAATCGGATCCACCGCTAAGGCTTTCTCAAAAGCTTCTAAGGGTGACGTGGCCAAGGCCACGCCCGTTGGATTGTTGTGTTTAATAATCACACACGCCACTTGATCCGACACGGTTGAAGGTGGGAATTCGCTGGCAATATTCCAAGCGGCCTGCATATCCAATAAATTATTGTAGGACAACGCTTTTCCGTGCAAACAATCAAAATCAGGCTGACGGCCTTCACGCGTGTACAACCCTGCCAATTGATGTGGGTTTTCACCATAGCGCAAGGATTGAACCTGATTAAGCGACACCGTAACCTGTTCTGGCAAAGAACGTTCATTGGATCCTTCGCTCGTCCATTGCTTAAAATAGCGTGAAATCGCACTGTCATAGCGAGCTGTCTGTTCAAAGGCTTCATTAGCGAGTTCACGTTTATACGCTTCTGTTGTTTCGGCATTGTTCTGGTTCAGATGAGCCAGAAATCCCTCATACTGAGACGGATCGCACAGTACGGAAACACGCTGATGGTTTTTTGCTGCGGCACGAATTAAGGCCACACCACCAATATCAATTTGGTGAACCAGCTCACCGATTTCTTTTTTAGATGCACCCGATTTAAACTCGGCATAGGTTTTTTCAAACGGATACAAATTCACAATCACAAGATTGGTTAAAAACGACGGCATCACATACCCATCGTCATCAGCCCGTTGGGTTTCAGCCAAAATCCCCGCAAAAATATCGGGGTGCAGACTCTTAACACGCCCACCCACTAATTCTGAAAATCCCGTAATATCAGAGGATTCAATCACCGACACACCTGTTTCGTTTAAAGCTTTAAAGGTGCCACCGGTTGAAATAAGCTGATAACCATACGTTTCAACAAGCGTTTTAGCAAGTTCTACAATACCGGTTTTATCACTGACACTAATAAAGGCCACGGGTTTAGTGGCTAAAGACTGTTTGGATTGATCCGACAAGCTGGGCGATAATGTTTGAGCGGGCATGGTAGTATCCTTGTGTATCAATAAAGACAGCCTTATTGTAAAATAAACAGCACACGAAAAGCTATGTTTGCAACAAAACGGATTCAATTCACCCAATGAGTACAACCCTACCACTTCAATTCGAAACCACCTGTGCCACATGTCAGGCGGCTTTTTGTGATCGTGTGGCGGTGATGAATATGGCGCTCGACTATACAGATACCATGTTTTGCTTGCCGTGCTTGGCCAAACGATTTCATAAAGATACGGACACGATTCGGGAACGCACGTTACAATACATTGCCCGCCGTGACTGTTTTCGAAAGTCGTGGACTGACAGTACAGAGCAGGCACAAGCCTGCCTTAAAGAGCGCGGCAATAACTGCACCTGCCAATTCACACTGCCTGAACAACCCACAGAATAAAATGAGATAATAATGTCGTCACCCAAACAAACCCTTGATTTACGCACCACAAAATGCCCGCTTAATTTTGTGAAAACCAAACTCGCCCTTGAAAAACTAGAGCCCGGTGATCACATTGAAGTGATGATTACAGCCGATGGCGAATCAGCAC
>CAYGPY010000039.1:0-14523 GCA_964351765.1 uncultured Vampirovibrionales bacterium | reverse complement strand
CGCAGGTGATGCTGGTGATGCCGGAGACTCAGGAGATTCAGGTGATGCCGGAGACTCAGGTAACGATGCTGGAGACTCAGGTAATGACGCCGGAGACTCAGGTAATGACGCCGGAGATTCAGGTAATGATGGCGGTCAAGCAGCCCCAGCAGCCGCAACTCCAGCAGCCAAGCCAATGGCACCTAAGCCAGCGGCAACAGGTGGTGGCGGCGGTGGCGGCGGATACTAATTCGACCCACAACCTAAATCATAACTAAAAAACTCGTAATCTTAATGTTGAAAGCCCGTCTCTTTAAAACAGAGGCGGGTTTTCTCGCATGGATTTAAAATTTGAAAAAACGAGTGGAAAGAATATGAAGATTTTTGACGCAAACCTGAGGCAATTTAGGTTTCCCATTTGGCTTTAGGTGGTTGAAAGGTTTGGAAGTGTTTAAATATTTCCTCAAGCGATGGACAGAAAGCCAGCATCTCTAATAGGTGAGGTGCAATAAATTGTTGTTCACACGTGTGATTTAAAAACACGTTTAGGTGATCGTAATAGGCATCGACATTATAAAAACCAAAGGGCTTGTGATGATAACCCAATATGCCCCACGTCCAGATTTCAAACATTTCTTCTAGCGTGCCAGCGCCTCCGGGTAAGGCAATAAAAGCATCACCACGTTCTGCCATCAAGGCTTTGCGTTGGTGCATGGTATCCACCATGATCAGTTCCTGAATGCCTGTGTGAGCGAGTTCTCTGTCAGCCAGTGCTTTGGGTAATATGCCCACAACGTGTCCGCCGGCTTCTAAGGTGGCGTCAGCCACGGCACCCATCAACCCCACACGGGCTCCGCCATACACCAGTTGCGTATTGTGTTGACCTAAGTAGGTACCCAGTTCTTTAGCGGCTTCAATATAGGCGGGGTTGCTTCCGGTAGACGATCCACAGAACACGGTAACGGATTGGATTGCTGAAGAGTTCATTAAGGGGGGTTCTTTCTTTTATGAATGGGGTAGTGACGATCTGAATTAAGTCTGAATCAGGCTATTTAAAAAGCGTGGTGCTAGTTTGTAATGCAATGTTAAGTAACAAAGAATCACTCAGGCAGTAATAACAAATAGCCACTTTCTGTCTAAACGATACCATAAAGATATACGTTGGATTGGAAGTGTCTATCCTCCTAGATATAGGTGTTTTAGCCCTTTAATCAACTACTTGTTTTTATAATTCAATGCGTTATAGTAAGAATATAAGAGAAGTTAATTCTTCTCGAAGCGATAATTTTTTAGTCGGACTTGTCGCTAACAGTCGAAGAGAAATCATTAATTTTATACTCTATCACCTGATAGAGATTGAAACCGCTTTTGTTGTCAAAGGCCGGTGAGAGTTGAATTTGTGAGTCGTGTCGTAAAAGAGGTAGAGTTATTATGGTAGATATTTTGATCGAATCTGAGTTGTTAGTGGACACTCAGTTTAGTTTTGTTGCTGGAAAAGCCAAGCAGATTGACCCGATGGAAGCGATGTTTGATGACGTTGCTGAAGAAGTGTTGAACTATTTCGGATAAAAAATACCAGTTTAAAACAAGTAAACAAAAAATTTGGTGGATTTAAAATCACAATATATATAGATGAATGAGTGGATGAAGTTAGAAGTTAAAAATTAAATAGATACTGCTTAACACCGCACTTGACGTGAGAATCAAACGCAGTGCAAGAAACAAAAACACAAGCATAATCACAGTGAGCTTATTTTAGTCGGTAAGCGATGTGCATAGCTGAAACCGTTTCTGGCAGTTGAGAGTCGAGAACAAAGTAGAAGTCGTAAAAATTTAGTCTTAATCCAAGGGTGTTATTCGCATCTTCAAATCACCACTGTCGTAAAACGGTGATAGCGAAGTCAGTCGAAAACAGCAATACCAGCACGGGTCGAAGCGTGTTTGGGTTAAGACGGAGTCGTAGAGGATAGAACGTGATGAGTACAGCTATTTATGAACTAGAGAAAAACTACTTGCGCAATATGGGTGTGAATGTGAATGCAAACAACGCTTTTGTTCAGCAAGTGAAGCCCACTGTTGGCGATTTCTTTCGTCCAGCTGATGCTGTGCTGTCACAACATCCTTTGCACCAACAGAATACACAATGGGGAAATACGAGTGGTGAAGCCACCGGGGAGATAGGTTTGGGTCTACATTTAGGGATGAGCTTTATTGCTTAATTCAGGGAAAAAATTACAGTTTTATTTATGGATGCTCTCTTTTAAATAATGCTCTCTTAAAAGAGGTCGGTATGCTCACCGGCCTCTTTTCTTTTGGGGTTGAGGTATGATTGTTAAATGGGTTTAGGTATGGGGAGTGAAAAAATGAGCTTCTGGGATAATCGAATTTGGATTGCTATTGTTTTAATGGCTTGTATTCCTGGTATATTAACGGGGGTAGGGGTGTCAGAAGACGAGAAAATAATAACTGTAAAAACAACGTGTAGTCATAGCAATGGACTTTGTAAGGTTATTAAGTATAAAGAGGGCAAGCCAGAGGGGGTTTATGCGGGTAATATATTTAAGATTGAGGATTTTTATTCTATCCATGTGCGAAATAGATCAGTTGGATTCCGAACGAAAGCTCGGTATAAGAGGGGTGGAAGAGAGCTACTTATAAAAACAAAATATAGTCAGTTTATTTTAGATTCGAACTACCAAGGGGGAGACGATCAAGCTACTTTAGATCGTTTGGCTTATTTCTTTTTCCATCCTAATGAACCAGACCTCATTATTGAGGCTTACAAGGTGAACACGGAGGGCAAGCGTAGCAAACCTTGGTTTATGGTTTCTATTGGTATTTTAGCTTTATTGTGGTGGAGGGTCGGTGTTTTTGGTTTATTAGGGTCGTTGGCTTATAGCGTTGAATATATAATCCATATAGGGGTTCGCATAGTTAAATATAGTTTCAATAAATTGAAAAGGAAGTAATCTTTTAGAAGAAGTTGTATGATTAGTGTATGGATATCCTTAGAGACCTGAAAATTGTTTTGCTTGATATATTTAAGCTTAAGAAGAAGTATAACGCTCTTTTGTTTGTTGTTTTTATGGTTTTGTTGACACTGGTATGGACAAGCTCTAAAAGCGAGACGCTTGTGTATCGAACTAAATGTAGTTATAAGACAGGCATATGCCACGTGGGCGAGGTTAAGGATGGACGAATCACTCAGCCTTATGCTGGCAATGTATTTCGAATCGATGACTACAAAGGGTTTCATATTGAGATGCCTCCTCCGATTCCCTTCGAACGTCATCCTAAAAGAAGAGTGAGTAAGCTTTATTTCGAAACCGAGCGGGGCAAATTTCTTGCATCGCCCGACTATACTGGGTCGATTGAAGAAACCGTAATGTTAATACGTGATATTAAATCTTTTTTTTCAGAATCCTATTCGGAAGACCTTGTTATTGAAACTATAGAGAGAAAATATACAGCATTAGAAAATCCTCGCGAACTACCTGCTCAAATCCTTATGTTCGGTGCGTTAGCGGTTTTCCTTAATCAGGTATCCCACCTATACAATTCGTTCCCCAAAAGAGTTAAAAGGTTTAAGCTCGGGTTGTATTGGTTTAAACGGGATATGAAAACGCTATTTAAGTGGGGTGTAAGGCTTAAAAACAAAGTTTGGAAACTACTAAAAACCATTGGTGCTACTTTGTTTCGGAACATTAAGTAACAAGCTGGGCTTCTTTATCTCTCAAAAAACCATCCCTTTCTTATCCTTCAGATATACTTTTTATTCTCCTCGGATACGCTTGCCTTGATTGATGTTAAGCCTAGCAAAACTTTCTAAAACTACTCACTTGTTTTTATAATTCAATGCGCTATAGTAAGAATATAGAGAACGAGTTGAGTCGTTTCACCCGCTTCTCTTAACCCCCCGAACATCGTTTCAAATCTAATTCAATCGAAGGAATTGCATTTGAAGTGATACCCCCGTTAATCGAATGCTTGTTTCTAGTCGGACAAGCACACAGCCTACGGGGCTCGGAAATCACACACACAGTTTTATGAGTAGAGTCGTCGTTAGTCGTTATCAAACAAATCGGTTTCGTCACCGGTTGTTGTCGAAGTATAGAGGTCGTTTTGAATATGTTTACACTTGCTGATCAGAAGAAGTTGGTTTTTGGTGAATTTGAGTTCTTAAACTCATCCGCCCGCCCGGTAGACCCAATGGATGCAATGTTTGATGATGTTGCCCTTGAGGTTCGTGCCCACTTTGGTTGCGAGATTGAAGAGAAGATTCAAATCATCTTGGTTTAGATTTAATTAGGTAAATGCTCTTTTTTAAAAAGATTTTCAAACAAATGGAATGGTGGAGTGAGTTAGTCGAAAAAGATAAGTCGTAGTAAGGAAGAATAGTCGAGGAAATAACAGTTTTATGAACGTTGTAGAAACCGCAATCAACACAGTTAACAAGGCAGTTGCCATTGGTCGTTTTGCTCTTTCGGCCTGTGCTCTCGGTAACATCACCCTTGTCCTGTCAGCGGTATCAACCTCGGTTTGGAGTGGAAGTTTAGCTTTAAATAATCAAAGATATATCAATGGGGAAATGCTCAATGGAGTGGTAGTTAAACGCAGTGGTGCGTAGGTTTGGGTTTAGAATTACAGTTTTATTTATGGATGCTCTCTTTTAAATAATGCTCTCTTAAATGAGGTCGGTATGCTCACCGACCTCTTTTCTTTTGCATTTTTTGTGGGGGTTGCCTCTAGTATAGATTCGCTCGCCTTGAATTGCATGCGGATCTTAGTCATAATAAGACGATATACAGTACTTAATCTAAGGGGATGTACACATGAAAATATTCAGTTCGAGCTTAATACCTGCCTCACCTCAACCCAAACAAACAGTTAGTCCCCCTTCCCAGAGGATTACAGCGAATGCTGTGGACACGGTGCAATTTGGTGCTGAAAAATTTACGGATACCCCTAAGCTGGGCGAGCGCTTTTTTGATGCGCTTCAATTTGCCGCCGAACTCCATAACGAGCAATTGCGCAAAGGGTCTGATATTCCTTATGTGACCCACTTATTACAAGTAGCCGGTATTGCTCTTGATCACGGTGCTGATGAAGATGAAGCCATTGCTGCCTTATTACACGATTCCATTGAAGATCAAGGCGGTAATAAAACTAGAAAACTGATTCGGGAAAAATTTGGTGAGCGCGTTACCGCCATTGTTGATGGTTGTACGGACGCCGACACAGAGCCTAAACCGCCTTGGACGGAGCGTAAACAAGCGTATATCGATCACGTGCGTGATGCCTCGGATTCGGTATTGCTGGTATCGGCTTCAGATAAGCTTCATAACATCACTTCGATTATGAATGATTATTATGAAGTGGGCGACGCTGTGTGGGAGAAGTTCTCTAAAAAAGATAAAGAGCCCATCTTATGGTATTACCGTGAATTGGTAAAAGCCTTTGAAGAAGCTGAGAATAAAACCCCACGCTTGGATCCACTATTGGCCAAGCTAAAAGGTAAAGTGCGTAAGCTGCACGAGCTGAACAACGTGGAGTTTAATCAGTAGAATTCTAATGGTTTAGACACGCCGTTGCTGCACCTTGAGCTGAGGTGATGCAATGATTGAGCGCCACCCCATGTAGGTAATTGCCCGCAAGGTGAAGCCCCTTGTGCTGTTTTAAGTTGGCTTCAATGGCCTCAATACGTTTTGTGTGGCCCAAGTTATATTGTGGAATGGCATTATTCCATTTGCATACGTTGCTAAAGTTAGGCGTGATTGTATCAGTGTTAAAAATTTGTTTTAGATCCTCGCTCACGTTTTCGACGAGTGTTTCATCATTAAGCGTGTTTGCTATTGGGTTGGTGGCACCACCAATAAAGCACGTCAGCAAGTGATGGGTCTCTGGGGCGCGATTCGAAAATAATTGGCTGTTCCAAATACAACCCAATGTATCAATGCCTTCTGTGCGAGGAATGAGACAGCCAAACCCATCGAGAGGATGTGGAATTTGATGCTTGGGCACACCTAGGTGCACCACCGAAATGGGGGCGTATTCAATCTGTTGTAAGTATCCTGTTAGAAAGGGATCGATGGGTTTGAGTAACGCACCACTGATGTAGGCTGGTGTGGTTAAAATAATATGGGATGCTGTAAAGGTGAGTTCAGACTTAGCCAGCGTAATATCGTAATGGGTATCGTTTTTTTTAATCTCGTTAACGGCGGCATTTAAATGACATGCACTGTCAGGCAATGTTTTGCGCAACGCATCGGTTAGTGTCTGCATGCCGTCTTTAAAGCTGTACAGTTGGTGGGATGATTTTTTGTTTTTAGATGTGACTTCTGGTTTGGTTTTCTTTTTGGCTTGCATCATCGCAAAGGCACCGGCGAACAAACTACCGTGATCGACTTCCCATTGCGCTAGCTTAGGAAATACAGCTTGAATACTGAGTCGGTCAGAGTCTCCTGCGTACACGCCTGATAAAAAAGGCGACACCATTTTATCCAGCGTTTCTCGGCCTAGTCGTCGAGTAATGAAATCGGTCATCGACTCATCATCCGCTGGAGCATTCTTTTTAAAGGGTTCAGAAACAAGTTCCCATTTACCTTTGCTCGACATGAGCGAAGAACCTAAAAACGAAAGCGGACTGGTCGGGACAGCGTGCAGTGTTTTGTTGCTAAAAATAAAACGGTTTTTTGCAATCGGGTTTGATGTTTCTAGGGTGAGCCCAAGTGATTTGATGACATCCAATAAATCACGCGCACTGCCAATAAATGTGTTGGCCGCCATTTCTATTAAGTAACCATCACGATGTTTACTCTGAATCACCCCACCCCAATGGCTGTTTGCTTCAAGTAACACAAAAGGCACATTGTTCTGATGGAGTGTATAGGCCGCAACCAAGCCCGTGAGGCCACCCCCAACAATAACAATAGGTGCATCATCTGCCAAGCTCATGGACACTACACCCCTACAGGTGTTTCAGTTGATGCTGTGGGAGTTAGGGTGTTCGTTTGTTGGCGTCCATTCAAATTGTGATACTTTTCTTCGATCAGCTCAACCAGCGTATCAATATAAAGTGGATGATCGTTTAAGGTCGGTGCTCGGTAGCAGTGTTTAATCCCTAATTCGTTGGCCACTTCTTTGTATTCAATGTCAATTTCAACCAATGTTTCTACGTGATCAGAGACAAAACTAATTGGCACCATAAGTAGGTTGTCCGTCTCGTGGGCCGCATAGTAATGCAATAAGCTATCTGTGTAAGGCCCAAGCCAAGGCATCTTTCCTACTTTGCTCTGATAGCATAGGCCCCACTTTTCACGGTTAAAATGAGAAGGAAAATGTGTTTTTAATACGGTTTCAATGCAATTGAAAATGTGATCGGGGTACGGATCTTTTGTGCGTTTAACATGACTCAGTGGCAAGCTATGCGCACTAAACACAATAGTGACGTCTTCCTTGTCGCAACTCCACGGGTTGTTGTCCAAGCCTTGTTGGATGGTATCGGCCAGAGCCTTTAAATAGGTTTCGTTGCGATGGTAGCCCGACACAACCCCCAAAGACAAAGGCATACGATTGCGTTTTAAGCCTCGCTTCAATTCATTGATACTGCTGCCTGTGGTAGTGAATGAAAAATGCGGATAGAGCGTGACGGCAATGAGTTGTTCAATGCCATCGGCTTTAATTTTGGCTAATGTTTCATCGGTAAAGGGGTGCCAATAGCGCATGGCAATGTAGGTATTGTTGGGCAAGTTTTTTTCAGCGAGTTTTTTCTCAAGCGCAGCTTGTTGTTTTTTTGTATTAGGCAGTTGAGGGGAACCACCACCCATATATTGATAATTTTTTTCAGCAGCGTTGCCGCGTGATTGAACAATAATCCAAGCTAGTAATTTTTGAAATAAAAATGAGAGTGGTAGTTTAATAATTTCAGGATCGGAAAATAAGTTGAACAAAAACGGCTTCACGTCTTCACGTTTGTCAGGACCACCCATATTAAGGAGGACAATACCGGTTTTTCTGGATGGTGTCGAAGCGGCGTCAGTCATGAGAGGTTACCTTTGTTTGAGTTTTGAGCGGTTTTTTTAGAGTGTTTTAGAAAACGTAGGTTCGGCTTTTGCTTTTTGTGCTTGTAGGTACGCATCAAAAGGCATGGCAATGTTACGGCTGAAAATACGGCCTAAAGGATTAAGTTTAAAGCCATCAGAGGTGAAATCTACTAGCCCGTCGCCTTGGGTTTGGGTGATGGTTTTAATGGCTGGACGGAAATGCGCTTCAAAATCCAGATTGAATTCAGATTGATATTTTTGGTAGGAGACATTACCCTGACATAAAATATCTAAAATGACTTCACGCCGTAACACGTCGTCTTCACTGAGTGTGTAGCCGCGCTGAACCGGTAAACGACTGGCATCGATAGCTTCATAGTATTGGGATAATTTTTTGACGTTTTGTGCAAAATGCTGATCAAGACCACTAATGGCACTGACGCCGAAGCCATATAAATCGGCACGTTGCGTATCACCTTGAACGGTGTAACCCATAAAGTTTCGGTATAGTTTACCGTTATTAAGTGCTTGAGCTAATTCATCATCGGGCTTGGCAAAATGATCCATGCCAATGTACACATAGCCGGCATCTAAAAAGCGTTCCATCGCCATCTGAAAAATTTTGAATTTCACATCACCATTAGGCAAGCTAGACTCAGAAATGGCTTTTTGGTGAGGGGCCATCCAAGGCACGTGCGCATAGTTGTAAAGTGCAATACGATCGGGGGATAAACCAATCACGATATCCAAGGTGCGTTTAAAGGAGGTGAGGGTTTGATCGGGCAAGCCGTAAATCAAATCGAAGTTCACGCCTTCAAAGCCAAGGTCACGAATTTCGTCATAAAAGGGTTCGACCATGGCTAGGGGTTGAACGCGGTTGACAGATTCTTGCACTGTTTTATCGAAGTCTTGCACGCCTAAGCTAATGCGGTTAAATCCAAGCTCTTTGAGGAGCTGAAGTTGTTCGGATGTGGTGACTCTAGGATCGACTTCAATGGCCACTTCAGCGCCATCACGCAGCTTAAATAAGCTGGTTTGAAAGCGGTATAAGCGCTCAATTTGATCCGGATTTAAATAGGTGGGTGTTCCCCCGCCCCAATGAAACTGAACGACGTCACGGTTGGGATTGGTGAGTGAGGCGACATGCTCAAGTTCTCTAAATAGGTAGCCAAGGTAGGTTTCGGCATGCTGAGTTTGTTTGGTAATAACCACATTGCAAGCGCAAAACAAACAGCGCTCAGCGCAAAATGGGAGGTGCGTGTAAAGCGATAAAGGCCGTGTGGCATCGGTCACATTGGTAGCTTCGAGCGTCTTGAGGTGCGTGTTGTGGTCGTACTCACTCGTCCACACCGGAGCGGTTGGGTAGCTGGTATAGCGCGGTCCGGTGGTGTTGTATTTTTCCAACAACTCACGACGTACGTGATGCGTGTTGTTTTCTTGTGTTTGGGAGGAGGTCATAAACAAGTTCCTAAATGATAGGGAAGAGGTGTCGGCGTTAAGCGTTGACGGTGGCCATTGATTTGACGGTATCCACCACAAGTTTTACGTTTTCACGCGGTGTGGTTGGTAAAATGCCGTGGCCTAAGTTGACGATGTAACCCGTGTTTCCACCGGCACGGACCATGCTTTCAACCATCGGCTTGAGTACATCGGCTGGGGCAAACAGCGCATTGTTATCGAGGTTGCCTTGCAGGGCATACCGCGCTCCGAGAATCTCTCTGGCATCGGTGAGGGAGGTGTTGTGATCAATACTCATTACGTCAGGCTGAGCTTCGGCTACTACGTCTAACAAGCCGCGGCTGTTGTTAACGAATAAAATGGCTGGGGCTTTGTCGCGGTTTAAGTTATTCATGATTTTTTGATGGTAAGGCAGAATAAACTCGCGGTATTGTTTGGCCGGTAAAATGCCACCCCACGTATCAAACAACTGAACGACTTGAGCGCCGGCTTCAATTTGCATGTTTAAGTAGGCGATCACGGCTTCGGTGAGCATGTCCAAGAGTTGATGTAATTTTTCAGGTTGGTTGTACATCCAACTTTTAATGTGAGTAAAGTTCTTTGAACCACCGCCTTCAATCATGTATGTGGCCAGTGTCCAAGGGGCACCGCTAAAACCAACCAAGCCTGTATCTGGATCATCTTTAAGTTCAGTGCGAAGGCGTTTTAAAATTTTGGCGACAAAGTCTGTTTTTTCTGTCGGGTCAGGAATGATTAAGTCATTGAGCTGATCCACGTGGCGTAAGGGAGTGGGAAATTGAGGGCCTTTGTTCTCGGTAAAGACGAGTTCCATACCCATTGCCTCAGGAATGGTGAGAATATCAGAGAACATAATCACCGCATCCATACCAAACGCGTGGTACGGCTGAAGGGACACTTCAACGGCTTTATCCACATCTTTGCATAACTCTAAAAAAGTCATGCCACTGCGAATGGCTTGGTACTCGTGCATATAGCGACCAGCTTGACGCATCAGCCACACGGGCGGACGATCAAGGGTTTCGTTGCGGCAGGCACGAACAATTCTGGAGTGCGTGTTGGCTTCCGAGGACGAGGTCATAATGGTATCCCTTTCAGAGTGGTAGTGGAGTGATGAGTTGATATCGCAATTTTACCTGAAACAAGGGCGTTACCCAAGTGATCAGCACCCTCAGGTGTGCTAATTAAAGCTTGGAGTTGCCTTTGCACTATGCTTGTAAGACCATGATAGGGAATTTTATTCCTCTCCGGGGTGCTGATGATGAATCGGCTGAGAGCATGTGTGATGTTGATAAAACAATCATAACTGCAACCCGCAACACCTGATCTGGGTAATACCAGCGAAGGAAAGAGAAACATGATTGCTATGCCTTTTTACGAAAAACTCCTCACACAACAATTTGCTCGTAACTTTATTGCCATCTATGCCCCTTTGGCCAGTTACGCATGTATTCCGTTTGTTACCAAATGGAAGCTAAAGTCCTCGGCAGCCGATCCGGAGCAGCGTGAATTGCTTGTGGCCCAAGAAGTGCCTCGTCAAGGGATTAATGCTGTCATTACCATTGCCACCGCTTTATTGGGGAGTCGCTTAGGGGGCAAGGCTTACGATAAGAAGGTGATTCGCACCGAAACCAAAGAGGCGGCGCGTACCATTGGTACGGCTTTGATGAGTTTTGTGGGCTATACGTTTGTTCGACCTTATGTGGGTTGGGAAATGTTTGATCAGTGGTTGCGAAAAAAAGACACCGTAAAAGGGCGTCTTAACGTCACATCGTTGCCGGGTCATTCGGCACCACCGCGGCAGCCTTCAGTAACACAATCACAGACACCGTATAAGCCACTTTATAAGGCCTCTTATACGTCTCAAACGCCATTAACGCAAATCAACCGTCCTCTTACCCCACCCTCGATGTTTCAAAATTTTGGGCACTTGTAATCGACTGATTTGAATTAGTCGGAGGCCGTTGTTTTAGATGGGTTGCCTTCAATGGCAGATCCAATTATAAAGGCCACGATGCTGGTGCCTACCCCTAATAATGTGGAGTAAGGTGCTTCTGGCCATGAGTCAAATAGAGGTGCGCTGATGATATCGTAGTGGATGAGTTTACTAAGAATCACCACGGCCAATCCCAAGCCCATCGCCATATTACCGCCAAGTTTGGCTGGTCGCTTTAAATACAGTAACGCTATCATCGGAACAAACATAGCTGAGGCGTAGACATCAGCAGAAATCCAGAGCACTTCAATAATATTTTGAATGCCGAGCGCTACGGTCATCGCTGGAATGACGATTAAAACTGTAGAGATACGACTGCACCATAATAATTGTTTTTGTGTGGCCTCTGGGTTTAAAAAGCGTTGATAAAAATCACGGGTCAGTGTGAGGCTACCCACATTAATGGTGGAGTCAATGCTCGATGTGACGGCAGCAATAAAACCGATCAAAACAAAATAAGTCATCAAGGGCGAGGGTAGTGTATAGGCTAAATCCACCAACACCGCATCGGACTTACCTAATACCAATGGGCTAAATACACTGGTAATCAGCACCACTACAAAAAGCACACAGAGCACCGTGATGGCTTGCCAGCCACTCCGGTAGGCAACGTTTTCATCCGTTGTACTGGTCATGCGTTGCCACATTTCGGGCGCAATCACCCACGCCAATACAAAGGTGAGGGTTAGGGCAAGGTTGCTTCCCCAATTAGTAGAGACATGCCAAAAGCTTTCAGGTTGTTGGGCCAGTAATGTTTGAATGGCATGAGGATCAACGTCAAAGGCACCCCAAACAGTTGCCACCATTAATAAAATAAGTCCTGCACTGACGAGAATCATCTGCACGATATCAGTCACGACAACAGCAAAATACCCACCTAACATGCTATAGGCCACCACAACACCTGTACTAAAAAGTGTTGCGGTTAAAAGATCAATATTAAAGACACTTTTAAATACCGCCCCACCGGCGACCATTTGTGCCGCAATAAACCCCGTGCTGGAGATGAGGATAATAATCCCCAACAGCACGCGACCCGTTTTTCCAAAGTGTGCTTCGACGGCTTCGGGTTGCGTCATACAGTTTTGACTTGCCACGCGTTTGGCTAAAAATTGAGTGATAAAAACACATGAAATGAGCGAAGGAATAATCACAGCCCACAGGCCACTAACCCCATTATCGTGAATGGCATTCATCGAGCCCATTGTTGAGCCGGCGCCAAACCAACTGGCGGCAAAGGTAAAGGCAATGGGCCATGAGCCAAGCTTACGACCGGCTTGAAAGAAATCACTGAGCGTTGTTATTTTTTGGCTGAATAATTTTGCCGCCGACAGCAACAAAATAAAATAGCCGATTAAAAAGAGAAGCGATAACGACACAAGTCCAGATCTTTCATGTACTTAGGTAAATCAGTATGCCTAGTATCTAAACACAAACAAATACCTTCGCGTGGCCTTAAACGTATTAGCCCTTGGGGGATAAGGGGATATTTAAGCGATAAATGGTGTCTTGAATGCGTTCGTTGTCTTCCGAGGCGAGCGTTTTTGAAGGATCAAAATGTGGGAAGCGACCCACGAGTTTAACATCACCGTTTTTAATGCGTTGGTTTAAGGTATCAGATAGCTCGGCTTTATCGGATTGGGTGATGAGTAAGCTGGGTGTGGAAAGGCTTTTAAAGCCTTCAGGAAATATAGAATCCTGATCGGGTGTCGCCACAATAATGGTACGGGTTTGCTCTGCCGGAAGAAGACGATGAATGAGAGGGTGATAGTCATCGACAATGACAATGTCATAGGAATCGATTAAGCGATTTAAACCAAAGGTAAGAAGTTTTTCAACCATCGCCGGCATGCGATCGGATAAGGGACCCACTGTCATCATATCCACACCCTCGCTCACTGTGACGGGCAGATCACTAAATGCCCAGTCAATGGCCTCACGGGTGTCTTTGTCGAGCTTGGGACTTTGAATAAAATTTTGAACCAACGTGGTCATGGTATTTTCGGGTGTGGCATCTAAAAAGCGAGACGATAGCCCTTGATTAAACGAGGCATCAATCACAAAAATAGAGGGTGTCCCACCGTGCTGAGACAGCACTTCAATAAGGGGTTTAATAAACACCGTTTTACCACTGGCTTGTGGCCCAATGAGTTCAAGAATCGCTTTCATTAGATATTAAGCCTGATCGCTAGAAGTAATGTCATTTGAAGACGCTGGTTCTACCGCTGTTGCTGAAGTATCTTTACTCGTGAGTGCCTTATCAAGAGCCGCTTCAAGGGTACTTACTTTGGCTTCGAGTGCGGTGATTTTTTGTTGCGCTTCCTCAGAAGTCACTTCCAGTTTTTCAGCTTTGCGGTTGGTTTTAAATTGTTTAAAGGTGTTGCTAATGGCCATGTCCATCATTTTAAAGCCAACGGCTAAAGCCAGAAGCAAGCCACTAATACCTAGTGCCAGACCAAGTTTCATTTCTAGAATGTAAGTGGCAGCGAGCACTTCAACCGGTTGCTGTAGGTTTTGAACCACCAAGGTAATGGTGGCAAAGAAGAAAATTAAAGAGAGGATGTTAAATAAAAATGTCATAAATAAGGATCCTTATGAGTAATATTGCGTTGATACTCACCATCATATAGAAAAGCAAAATGAAAGACCAGTTTAAGCTGATTTGGCATGGTTACAATAGATCAAGGATCGCCTTTGCTCCACAAGCGTTGAGTTCCTCTACAATGTGGGTGGCACGGCGTCGGCCTAGGTCTTCATAGATTACAACAGGGGCTGTTTCAATCAGCTCCTTGGTTTCTTTAAGGCCGGTGCCTTTATAACGGCGTACCACTTTAATGGTGGCAATTTTGTTATTGCCTGCATCTGTCAAGGTTACTTTAGCGCGTTCTGTCTCGGTGTCGGCTTCATCAAATAAGGGCGAGCGTGACTGTTTGGTTGGGGCATTGGTATTAAACAATCCGTTGCGATTATCATTGCGCTTCATCCCAATGGAAACGGCAAACAATAAGGTGGCAACACCCACAATCATTC
>CAYGPY010000038.1:0-14532 GCA_964351765.1 uncultured Vampirovibrionales bacterium | reverse complement strand
GTCATCGGCCAACATGGCAGCGGCACGTTCGGACATGTTGCGGTAGATTTTTTCTTGGACGTCTTCGCCCGATCCTTTAAGCGACATCGCCAAATCCTTGGTGTCCACTTCACGCAACACACGTTGAACACTGCGATCGTCCAAGTGAATAATATCTTCGAAAACGAACATCAACTCGCGAACCTGTTCGGCAATTTCTGGATCGTCCATCTCCAAGGTATCTAAAATCGCTTTTTCGGTTGTACGGTCACTGTTGTTCAAGATTTCAGCAAGAGACTCAACACCACCAGCCATACTAAAGTCGGCGGTTACAACGCTAGAGAACTTGTTCTCCATAATACGTTCTACTTCACGCAATACTTCAGGGTTGGTTCTGTCCATCGCCGCAATACGCGCAGCCACATCGGTTTGCATTTCAGGTGATAAGTCTTTTAATACGGCCGAAGCACGCTCAGGCTTAAGATAGGCTAACACCAACGATACCAACTGAGGGTTTTCGTTTTGAAAGGATGTTGCTAGCTGAGCTGGATCAGCGTTGTTAAAGAAATCGAACGGGTTGGTTTGAAGTGTTGCTACCAAACGTTCTAAAATTTTATCGGCTTGAGAACTACCATAGGCTTCTTCAAGAAGTTGACGTGCGTAACCCACACCACCGGTGGCCAAGTAACCACTAGCCTGAAAGAGCGTGTAAAATTCAGCCAGAATATCGTTTAAGGTATCGGGGCTGAGTTTTTGAAGCGAGGCAATCTCAAGGGCAATGTGTTCAACTTCGTTCTCGTCTTCAATGTTTTTCATCACCTCAGAGGCCGTTTTAGGGCCTAAGGCGATCAGCAATGCAGCCACTTTTTGAGAGTTGCTCATATTGCGTACTGATATGGAGGAGTCGGTGCCCATGTTAGTTTTTCCTGCTCACTGTGCTTTTGCTCAAACGTTTTTGTCTACTTTAGTTTTAATTAGCTCTATGATGAGTTTACATTTCTTTCATGTAAGTGACCAGTACCCGTGCGGCTTCACTTGGATCTTCTTCAATCATATGGTTCAGTGATTCACGCATATGTTCAATTTCAGGATCAAGTCGTGCCTCAATGATAGGGATTGGTGTTTCTTCAATTAATGTATCTGTCTCTTCAAACAGCTCATAGTCTTCCATGTCTTCTTCAATCAATTCACCTTCAATCGGCTTCTTAAACATCAGGTAGAAGGTTAAGATAGAAGCCAGACCCAGAATGACAACTGCTAACAAGGAACCAATTTGAAGGTAGAATGCTTGTTGTTCGGCGCTTTTGGCTGCATCAACCAATTCTTGTTGTTTGTCGGCTGGAATATCAGAGAACTTAAAGCCTTTAATATCAATGGCGTCACCACGAGACATATCCACACCAGCGGCACTGGCAACCAAGTCACGAATTTGTTGACCTTCTTTTTCGGTGAGCACTTTGTTTAATACAACGGCCACCGTCATACGTTCTACCGAACCAGGGGCATAGATTACTTTCTTGGTTTCTTCGGAGTTCTTAAAGTTGGTTGTTTGCTTGCTTCGGCTGTAAGCACTTTTCTTATCAGCACCATTGGTTTGACCGGGGTAGGTTAAATCCGGCACATTGCTCTCAACACCAACAAGACCACCTTCAGGCTTAACACCATCGGAGTAGCTCTCTTGTTCGATTTGTGTGCTTTCAGCCACACCGGTTGGGGTGTCACCACTGCCACCGGTTGGGATGATGCGATGAATTTGCGCTTCGGCTTGATCAAAGTTTAACAGGGCACTAACCGAAACAACGGCATTCCCTTTACCCACAACAGGGGTTAAAATCTGCATTACTTTTTTAGAAACTTTATCTTCAAAGTTTTTCTGACGGACGTCTGAATCACTAAGGCCATTGTGAATGATACCACCAGGGCCTTCAAGCGGGTTGCCTGAATTATCAGCAATGACCACGTTGTGAGGCAACAAGCCGGGTACGGCGTGAGAGACCAAGTTACGAATGGTTTTAACTTGCTCTTCACGAATACGAAAACCTGTATCTACGGTTAGCATTACGCTGGCTGTTGTAGGTTCGTCGCTATCAATAAAAATATTTTGCTCAGGGTTGGAAACAATTACTTGCGCGCTTTTAATGCCGCGCATGGATTCTAGAACACCGGTAATGGCTTGGGTGTTCATTTTCTTAATCCACTCTTTTTGCACATCACCTTGCACAACAGGAGGGATTTTATCCAATGTAATCACCTGATCGCCGGTCAGTTCATTGGCAGTGCTCAGAGTGAGTTCGTTTTTCTTGCCTTCGGGCACCAAAATAGTGGTACCGCCATCGGCTAAGCGAAAACTGGTTTTGTCTTCTTTGAGTTTGTTTACAATGGCTGAAGCATCTGGCAAGCTGAGGTTAGAATACAGAATAGTGTAATTGTCGTTGGCTTGACGAAAGAAGAAGGTGGATGAAAACACAAGCCCTAATACTAAGGTGCCCACCAAGATACGCTGGTTAAAACTAAGCAGCTCCCAGCGTTCTCTAAATTGATTAATCATATTCTGTAATACTTCGGGCATAATGGTTTTTGCTTCCTTGTTCGTGGCTACCGTGTTGGATAACCTACTCTATCTCTTTTAATTGCTCAACGGATAAATAATTTAAATTACACGTTCATTCTCGATATTTCTTGGTACGCACCCAAGATACGGTTGCGGACTTGGGTTGCAAGTTGCAAGGCCATATCGGCTTTTTCAACAGCCAAGATCACGTTGTGCAGTTCAATGTCACCACCGGTTGCGTATGTTTCAACGGATTGATTGGCTGTGGCATTTAAGTTGTTAATGTTGCCCATTTCGGTGTTTAATATAGTACCGAACGTTTGAAGGACGTTGCCGGATTGTATATCGGCTTGCTGTGCTGCATCCAAATCGAGAATACTCTGATTTTTTGTTGCGGCATCGCTCATCATGTTTTTGTAAGACGTGTTGCCTTGAGAGAGCTTGGCCTGCAAGCTTGCATTGAGGCTTGAACCTAAACTGTTTCCAATATTCACTGTCGTTTGTCTCCTTGAGAGGGGGCTACGTTAGGATTGAATGATTAATACTTAAATATCGAGTGCGGACTGCATCATTTTCTTAGCTGATTGCAAGGCACTAATGTTGGCTTCATAAGCCCGTGTGGCCGAAATCATATCTACCATTTCGGTTACCGGATTTACGTTAGGAAGAATCACATACCCAGCAAGCTCACCTTCTTGAATCGCATCAGGGTGACTGGGGTCGTGTACCATCTTCATATCCTTAGGAAGCATCACATAGCCGTTTTCATCGGCATCAGGATGACCCGGGATTTGGTACGGTTTCATATCTTTATATTCGCTATTGGTGATTTTCCCAGCGGCAACACCCACGCCACCATAGCCGGATTGAAAATTACTAACCGTAGCGCGCAGGTAAGGCTTGCCGTTAGGACCCATATGAACACCACTACTGGCCTTCATTGGTAGACTGCCTGCAAGATCGGCACTGCTTGTACCTTTATTTAGAAACTTGCTAACGGTGTTGTCAAACACGGGTTGAAACACCACGTTCTTACGTTTGTATACACCCGGAGTGCCATCGGCATTTCGAGTCGTATTAACGTTAGCCAAGTTACTCGACACAACGTCCATGCGGAGGCGTTGGGCACTGAGGGCTGAGGCTGTTATATCAAAAATATCCATTTTATACTGTCCTGTGGGTTGCGTTATTTTTTAAGTTCGTTCATCAACGTTTTATTACTGACTTTGAATGACCGACTTGATGCTTCGCATCCGGCGACTCTCTAAGTTACTAAGCGCTCGGTATTTCATGGTGTTCTTGGCCATTTGTACCATCTCGGCTTCCATATCAACGGCGTTCCCGTCGTTGGTAAATTTTACGTTTTCTGACTCACTCATCATTGGGTTGAGTTGTTGCAGTGTGCTGTAGTCGGAGCCAATGCGAAAGTGATTGGCATTGGTTGAGGATTTCATTGATAAGTCCACATCGTTACTGGCTTGGCTGCTGTCTTTACCACGTGCCTTTTTAATGGCTGAACCAAGGGCGTCTTCAAACTGCACATCACGGCGACGGTAGTTGGGTGTTTCCACGTTGGCTAGGTTGGTGGCGATGGGCTTTTGTCTTTGTGACAAGCCATCGAGTGATTTATTTACGACGTTGCTGGTTAGCGATGAAGTCAGATCCATGATTCACCTCACAAGTTATAGGGTTACCTGATGATAGAGGAGCGTCTCTCTTTAGTCTTTATATATAGGGGCGTTGATCACAATACATAAGTCGACATAAATTAGTGTCTTCTTCGTTACTGTATGTAAGCCATTCTCTCTATCCGTATATCCCCGCTGGATACACGCATTGGTTTTCTGCATGGGTTTCAATATAGGTTTTATTGTATTTCGCAAGTTAGTTGTGTCTAAAGATGCTATTACACCTTATACAACACTATCTCAATCATATCGGTTTATTGCCCCTGTTTCCTCATCCTACAGGTTTATCTTCTGCCCTAAAACAGGTGTACACCTCCACCGATCGGTGGATAAAACCCCAAAAATCATGTCTTTTCTAAGCATATTGATGGGTAAAACACCCAAAAACTCATCCAAAAAAAACCATTAAAAATGAGATACCTTCACTAAGGACTCATTCATATAGAGGAGAAAAAGATCCTTCAGACCGGTCTCTCTATATATAGGGTATTCAAAAACAACATTAATAGGAGTGATGTGAAAAGCGTTTTCGGTTGTTTTTAAACTCCAGCAACGCGTCTTTAATGCGCTCACTCGCTAAGCCATCACCATACGGATTCGCCGCTTTGGCCATGGTGTTATAGTACGTGCTATTGGTTAACAGCTTATTAGCCTCACCTAAAATCTTTTCAGGATCGGTGCCCACTAGTTTTACCGTGCCCATTTCAACGGCCTCAGGGCGCTCTGTTTCTTCACGAAGCACCAATACGGGCTTACTCAATGATGGCGCTTCTTCTTGAATGCCACCTGAGTCAGTCAGAATAAGGTCGCTTTCACGCATTAAATGGCAGAACGGTTCGTAATCCATTGGTTCAATCAAATGCACCCGATCCACATTACCCAGCACACCCTGAACAACCTTCCGTACATTGGGGTTCTTGTGCATTGGTAGCACCATTTCGATGTCATTGTGGGTTTTGACTAATGTTTTTAATGCCTCACACGTGCGCTGCATTGGTTCGCCAAAGTTCTCTCGGCGATGGACAGTCACTAAAACCAAGCGCTTGCTGACATCGCGCTTAAAGGGAAAGTCCTCAACATCACTATGATCTAAGGTATGCATTAAAGCATCAATGACAGTGTTTCCCGTTAAAAAGATACGATCTTCAGAGACACCGGTTTTGATGAGGTTGTTTTTAGACATTTCGGTCGGCGGAAAATACAATGTCCCCACACTATCGGTAACAACACGGTTCATTTCTTCAGGGAAGGGATTAAACTGATTCCATGTGCGAAGCCCTGCTTCAACGTGACCCACAGGAATATGCAAATAAAAGGCCGCGAGGCTGGTAGCCATCGTGGTGGTGGTGTCCCCGTGAACCAACACAATATCGGGCAGGTATGTTCTAAGAACGGTTGCCATGCCATTTAAAACAGCCGTGGTGATATGAAAGAGATCTTGATTGGGCTTCATCAAGTCCAAATCTTCATCGGGCTCAATTTTAAAGAGATCGAGCACTTGATCCAACATATCGCGGTGCTGAGCCGTCACACACACCAAGGAGTCAAACTCGTCGGGGTATTCTTCAAGCTTTAGTACCACGGGCGCCATTTTAATGGCCTCGGGGCGTGTGCCAAACACGCTCATTACTTTAAGGCGTGGTTTTTTGGTTGATTCTGAAGTCGTCATCATCACATTATACAGAAACCATTTCGTTATCGGGTATGCGTCAATCGATATAAAAGAAGGTATTTTAGTGAGTGTATTATTTGCTGGATTTACTTGAATTCAGGGTGTTTTTTGATTAATATCGACGAACGATATCAGAATGATGCTGTTTTTAATGTAACAAGCACGTTACATCAAGTGCTTTCAATCGCATCACGATTTGTGTTCAGACCTTTATACTAATATCAGATTTCACAGACGCAATAGACGTCGACACCAAAAAAGGGTTTTACCGTGTTTGTATCATCACAATTTTCTAACGCCGTTGTTCAGCAACGCCCTGCTAACTCAGTGCCTAAATTTGGTACTGTTGTTGATGTGGAGCCGACACGCTACATTCAAGATATGACGGTTTATGGTGAATTTGATTGGGAGTATAGAAAGGGTAAAACAGTTCCCGTTAAGCTTTATACGGATGCCATGTCCGTTGATCAATTTAAAGAGTACTTGGATAATTCTCTAAAGAAATTCAATCAAAAGCACGGCTCACTACCTGTTGTTCCAGATAACGGTGATTTTTGGCTGTTTCTTAATGCAGATAAAGATGGCGACTTTGAAGTGGGTCATCATCATTGGAACCCCATCACATTAGAAGAGAATACCGCAAATTGTTTTTGTGTTATCCGTAACAACCAAAAAGGGTTTAGTCATGCATTGGATGTTATTTTTAGAGGGTTAAAAGCTCTGTATTAACCAGAACGGTGATCTAACCTTATTAAAAAAGAACGCATTCATAAATTGAATGCGTTCTTTTTAGGTTAAGGGTCACTAATCACTTTATTGGCCTGCTCCGTAAACACGGTGGCGGCAAATGCACCTGCCGCCATTGCAACAGGTAAAGGAACCACTCTGTTCGCTATCTTGAATACCACTCCTGCTAATTCCCAACTTAGGGTGTTTTTTATTGTTTTTGATACAAAGGTACCGGCGGTTTTTAAACCCGTTTCAAGGGCATGGTCGCCATCTTGACGACTTTGACTGTACGCTTTTTTAGTGTTCTTTAAGATGTCATAGCCAACGAGGCCTAAGCCCATGCCTTGGGCCACACCACCAAAATTAATTTTTTGAATACCTGAGCCACCTCCCTTAAAGGTGTGTCTAACCGGATCGATATTTCCTTTGATAACCGTTTCTTTCAGAAAAGTGCTTAGTTTTGGAAGTTTTACTGAATTTGCTTTAATAGTGTGGATATTTGATGTTGCCTTGTTGAGGTATCCATTGCCAATATCGCCAAAAGTTATTTTTGGGAGTGCTGCCTTTGAATTACTAGGTTCAAAAATGCCTAATATTTGCTCATAGCTGTTTTTGGATAAGGTTGACGCGATTTCACCTTGTTTATGCACAGCCGTGTTTAACGCACGACCCATGCCATCACGTAAGCCCCACTTTAAAAATTTTTCGGTGAAAATTGCACTGGTGTCCGGTGGTTGTAAGTCTTTAATATGCTCACTCAATCCTCGACTGGCGCCAATAAGGGTGCCTGAGCTGAGACCGAAATTCTGTGCAAACGGGTTTTGTGCTCTTTGATGACGGGTAATGGTAATGCTATCAACGAGGGAATGGGCGGGAGAAATTGGTGTGATAGGGGCATTAGAAACTGACGCCGTTGTTGCGGCGTGTTGCGGTGTGTTTGGCTGTGAGGCGTGCCCTGCATTAACAGAACGCCCAAGCCCAACACTGTTTGTGTTGACTGCACGTAATTGCATACTGTCTCTATGGTGTCCCCGTCGTACTTATAAAAAGAGTGTCGTCTCTGTCGTCTCATCCTGAAAACACAGAGCCTCTATAAGCATAAAACCCATAAATACACGTTTTGTGCTACCAGCAGAGGGTTTTGGCGTTTGTTTTTACTAAAATGCAACAATAGCAGCTTGTTTCAGTGATTATGAAATTAATGCGCACAAAAATTGCTTGAGGTGCTTTTATAAACCATAAGCAAAGAATATAAACTAAAAGGAAACTATAATGTTCTCTACAGCTATACCACCCTCGTTACAACAGGCATATGCATTACCAGCAAGCACAAGGCAAGTGCATAGTCAGGATGTATATTTCTCAGGAAATAGCTTCAACCCACCACCATCACCACCATCACGGTTTGATTTTCAGGATTATAAAGATGCACCGACGGTTCGAGTTGAATATAAAGACGGCAAGTTTGCGGACATAATTTTGGGTACCGATTTGTTTTCGGTAGAGGAAGTGAAACAAGCCTTTTCACAAGTAAAGTCTAAATTCTTCAATAAAAAAGGTCGTGAAATGGCTGATCTACCGTCACAGAATGATGATTTTAAACTTTATTTGATCAGTTATAAAAGCGATAATGGTAAAGAAGACCGCGTCGAATTTGGATACACGTCAACAAGCTTGGCTGATGGTGTTGAGGTGAAACCTTTGTACCACAGCTATCCGTGGCGTCCTTTTAGAAAAGCTGGCATATTTTTAAAAGCAAAAGACATGACTCAGGAGAATCAGAAGCATCTTGCGGGTACGATATGGAATACCATGCCTTATATCGATCGTGCTATTCGTCAAGAATAATGATTGTAGTTGCGATAGATGCTAAAGATACTTAGGCATCAGGAGCAACTTGATTGGCGGCCTTTGTAAATATGCTTGCAACTAATGCACCAGCAGCAATACCACCCATTACTGAACCAACGGTGCCAAGAGGCTTAAGAATGTGAGAGGCGTTTTGGAAAACAGCACCTGCTATTTCCCAACTTATTAAGCTCTTTGCTGATTTTGTAACCAGTGCACTTGAAGTTTTTACTGCTGTCTCTGGTGCCGTGTCACCATTTTCGACACTTTTGTCATAGGTTTTTTTTGTATTGATGGCGACATCAACACCCATTAATCCAAGGCCTAATGCCTGACCCAACCCACCAAAACTTAATTTTCGAATACCGCTTTGGCTGGTATCAACCATGTTTTTAATGGGATCAATATTGTTTTGTACAACAGTTCGCTTTAAAAATTCTGATGGTTTGATACTAGTACGTTTATGCTTTTTGTAATCAAGTACATTTTGTTTTATTTGGCTGAAAACCTTTCTGTTACTGTGTTGTTGGGGTGCTGTCGTGTCAATGCCTAACATACCGGAGTAAGTAAACGGACGATTTTCCTGTAAAACATTTTTAACTTTATGGTTAGTGTCTTTATGAAACATCGTATCAAACGTTCGGGCTACGCTGTCACGCAGACCCCATTTTAAAAACTTCTCAGAGAAAATATCACTCACCGTATCGGCGGCTAAATTGCTTGTGTTGTGATCAGCAAAACTTCGAACCGCGCCAAGTGTTGCGGCGGTGGCCACGGGTTGATTGCTAAGTGTAGAACCCACTGAGCCAAAGGAGTTGGAAAATACTGAGGCATCGCCACTTAACGAGCTCGCCTGTTGAATGGCTTGCTCCACATCATTGGCCACGTCAGAAACCCCAGCCTGCTTAGCGCTAGCTTGGTTTTGCGTGTCGGCGTTAGCCAATGGCAGTGAATCTGTGATCCGTAATTCCATTAAAGTTGTTTTGTCCCCATCCAATTGCGATAGCTAAACACCACGGCAAAAGCCACGTAGCGCTTTGAATCGCATGTTATTATCCGTACTTAAAAATCATGTTGTCCTTGATATACCTGATCACATCGATGATAGGTAATCCCTCATAGGCTTAAAAACAATTTAGATGGTTTTTGTGCTATTTGTTAAAATAAAATTCCGAAGAAGGCCTTGGGTAAAGCTTTTTCAGGTTAAGGTGATTTTACATGGCTGACGTGATATTGTGGGAACGAAGCTATTTTGTATGAGTGAGAAAGCAAGGTAAGAGCAATGAGTGACGTGTATCAACACAAAGTGCGTGTGGGCGTGGTAACGCTTAAAGTAAATGATGACGGTGCTCTTGAGATGCTAATGGCGCGTCAGAATAATCGCGACTTCTGGGTGCTGCCTGGTGGCACACTCGAAGTAAACGAGACGCTCGAAACCTGCGCTGTGCGTGAGATTAAAGAAGAATCTGGTTTGGATGTAACACTGGGCAAATTGCTTCATGTGGCTGATTTCTTAAAGCCCTCTGAGGGTGGTGTAAAACACACGATTGACGTGGTGTTCGCAGCAAAAGCCACTGATAATAAGGCTATCCCCGTTATGGAAACCACCGAAAATTTGAATGAATTACGCTATATCACTCTTGATGAGGCACAAAAATTGGATGTTCAACCCGCCAAAATATGGCAGAGAGTGCTAGCAAACTGGCAATCAGGAGACTATGCTGAAGCACTGAAAGAGCTTGACAGTAAGGGTATAAAGGATTCAGTGTATTTGGGTGGGTACGGTATCTAGAGCGTGTTTTAGTGAGGGTGTAGTCACTTGGTGCTTGATGTCAGGGGTTTTCGGGGAATTATGGCGATGCTTAGGCGTCGTGTAAAGTGTGCTTCATAAACACACCAAAACAACGTCAAATAACGCAATCAATGGGTGTGTTTGGTTTTTTTATTAGTAACACTTACTTCATCAACCCTATCTGATTTGAGTCTTTTTGACGATAAATGAGTGTAAAAAGTGTTAAAAAACGTCTCAAAAATGCCCAAAAAAGGCTCAAAAACACGCCAAAAACGTCTATTTTTTAACAAAAACAGGGTATCTTGATTCGTATTATCCAAAATGAGTTCTGAAAATCGAAAATAAGCTTACTGCATCAAAACTCACTTTGTTTAATAACAGAAAACCAAAATATAACGAAATTAAAATCCAACCGAAGGTATTTTTCATGTCCCGCATCCGTCGATTCAAAGTGTCCTCACTCATCACATTAAAACGTGTTACAGCGCTCGCCATTGTGATGTCTGTTGTGGCGAGTTCCAGTTTTCTCGATCACGCTCGATCGGAAGCCCTTGCAACCGGTTCGTCTCAAGTAGCTGCGGGTATCGGATTGGACTGGGAGCCTCGTCCTTTAACGCCTCCGCCGTCTTACAAAAAAACTGCTACCACAACGCCAACAACATCGGCAGTGCCAAGCCAGAAAAAAGCCGTACCTGCTAAGCCCGCAGGACCAACACCCGCTCAAATTGAAGCCAAGCTTTCCCCTTTTAAGCCTTTTGTAGCCAAGGTTGAGAAACGTTTGCAAATTAACGAATCAGGTAAGAAACCAACCATCGATCGTCTGAACACCATTCAAGACGTGCTTTATGGTGGCGATAAATTTAAAGATGCCGGTGAACTGATTGGTGAGTTGGCCAAATTATTCCCTGAAGACGCCAAGGCTGCACGCAGTGAGTTGGTGGCTTCGATGAAGAATAAAAAAACCACTGCCCCTAAACGCACTGCATCACGATCCTCAAAACGAGGTCATCGCAGTAGTCAATCAGCTCCAAAAAAACCTGTTGTAAGTTGGGGTAATGGCTGGGAGCCTGCCAGCAAGGCCCCCACTAAAACGTCCTCTGAAATACCGGCGCGCAGTGGGTTTAGTTCGGACTTTGACTCGGACTGGGATGCTGACTTTGAGAACGATTGGGGAAATAATACCTCGTCCTCCTCCTCTTCACGTGCTTCACAGCATCAACCTAATTATTATTCCCCACAAGCTACCACGGCAACACAACGTGGTCAGGGCTTTTCAAGCTATGCCCAACAGCAGGCTTATATTAAGCAACAACAAAAACAACAAAAAGCCCAAGAAAAATATTACCGTAAGCAACAACGCAAGCAGAGCCTGAAAAATGCAGGCAAAGGCTTGGGTGCCCTAGCCATGGTGGGTGCCGCGGTTGCCGGTAGTTACTATATGAACAAGGGCAACAACAATAACGTGGTGAATCAGAACCAGCCTTGGAACAACGGATTCAACAACGGCGTGGGCAACACGTATTATGATCCTGTTCGGGGTGGGTATGTCACGCAAAATAACTTTCCTGCCAACGGCTTTGGTGGCGTACAGCCTTATCGCCAAGGTGTGATGGGCTTGTATGGTGCGGGTGGAAATGGGATTAACCCCTACGCTAATCAATACGCACGTTCCCAATATCAAGTAAACCCAGCCACTGGTGCCTTAATGCCACGACTTGGCATGCCATCGGCTTATGCCAACACCTACGGTGGTGTGGGTAACTACGGCGTGCCATACGGCTACAATAATGGCATGGGTGGTGGATTGCTCCAAAACTTTTTAGGTGGTTTGTTTTAAGGTTTTAACAACGCCACAATGTCATCATGATGATAACGTTGAGCTCGGGTAAGGGCTGTTTCATTGGATGTGTTCTTCAGTGTTTTGTCAGCCCCTGCGTCTAACAGCATTTTTACGATGTCTACATGCCCGTTTTGAGCTGCAAACATCAAGGCTGAATTACCTGACACGTTTTGATGATTTAGTTCAACACCATAAGCGATCAATCCTTCCACCATGCCGGGACGTCCGTACCCAGACGCAAAAATGAGTGCCGTATTGTTGATGGGTTTTCTAATGGCATTAATATCGACTTTTCCCTCAGTGAGTAGTTCAATGAAGGTATCAACGTACCCTTTTTCGGCCGCCTTAATAAAGTCTGCATCAAGCTTTGCCTGACTGGCTGCAAAGCGAACCTGAGGTGCTTTCGGAACCGAGTAGACGGATTGATTGATAAACATAGTAATTAGATCTCCGGTTTAGAGATGTTTGACGACGTTTGAAATGATGTGTGCAAAGACACGAGTAACGACGATTGAATTGCTGTAGAGTTTGTTGTTTTAAGTTGCGTCTAGCACTGCGTTTTGAAGCTGTTTAGCCACATCTTTTAGTTGTTGAGCTTGGGCTGAGTCCAGTTCGTTGAGTTTGAAATCTTCAATATAGTGCGAGCTGAGTTTGAAAAAGCGATTTGTGGAACCATTGAATAGAATGCGATCTAAATAATGGTTCACTGAGGATGAGCGAATGGTGAACATCGGTGCTTTAACACGGTTACTGGATTCAAGCATAAACTCAACACTGCCTTCTCGGCTGTAGACGTAGTCAGGGCTATTGGATTGAAATTTACGCATTTGAAATTCTTTGCCCCCACTCTTAAAGGTGATAACGCGGTAGAGGCGATCCGAATTATCTGTAGAAACCACGGTAATTGGATTCTGAAGAATGAATTCCATCCGTTTAATAGCTTGCGTGATTAGTGCATCCTGAGAGGGTGCGCGTTTAATAAACATCGAAAGTAAACCAGCCACAGGTCGAGAGGCTTTATCAATAAAGGCTTGGCGTGGGCCACGGCGTCTGAAGCGAAGTCCAAATTGCACGGGGGTGATGGTTTTCTTTAAAGAAGCCGGTGCCACGGTGTGTGTGGACTTGGGTTGGAAAGAAACAGAATGCATTGTGTTTACCCTTCAGATAATGCCTACTAGTATCTTAATAGTATAAGTAGAACATAGAAGGTGGTAAAGACAGCATAAAAAATAGCCAGTTGTGGCTTTGCGTGCATTCAAGCGATGGGTTACTTCAAAATTGTTTTACTGGATTGGCCTTGTTTTAATTACCACTCAAACCAAGGTGGATTAACGCCTGGATTGGCTGGGAAGGTTCCAGTGCTTGCTGTGGCACCCATGTCACCAACGGTGGTTACCCTACCGTTATAGAATAGCCAGAGCTGAACACTTTTCCCTGGGCCAGTTGTACCACCGGTTGTCACTCTGCCATCGGGGTCAAAATAGAGTGTCACTGCGTTTGTTGCACTCGTGCCTCCAAAGCTAGCCCAGCTAGCAAACAAGACGCGGGCACCACTGTGAAGAAGAATACATGTGCTGGCAGTGTTACAAGTATGTGTGCTGCCGGTATAGTTATTGTCAATGACCGTTGCCGTGTCTAAACGAACGTAGTTTAAATAGGGTGTTAGTTCTTTCGGTAGCATCGTCGAGGGAGGCGCACCATTATCGAGCTGGTAGGCTTGATAAGCACTAGAAAGGGAGGCGATAAATTCTTTGGCTGTACTGTTATATTGATTGTTTTGCGTTGCATTAAGCACTTTTGGAATGGTAAACGTGGCAATAACACCCAAAATAGCCAATGCTGAAAGCAGCTCTGCTAGGGTGAAACCAGCAAAAACACGGTGCTTTTGTTTGAAGATGTTGTAGGTAATTTCCATGGTAGCTAAATTATCGGCAAATTTGGCTTAAACTTTAGTTATAATCAATACAAAAAAATAGCCATCTGTGGCTTTGCGTGGGGGGCTATGGTGGTGGTATGATACCTCTAGAAATTCAGTTTTGTATTTATTGAAATCAGGCGCAATTGATGGCCTGAGGGGGCACCACCATTATGGCTAAATCTACACGCAAACCAACCGATGACAGTAATATCACGCCGCTTCCGGTTAGAGATAAAACACCACACAACGACCTGCCTCGATTTGATATCACCAACATTGCTAGTGTGCAGGCGTGGTACAAGGTGTTGCGCCGCCGTAGTGGTTGGCCTGTGGCTGTGGGCACCATTGTTAAAGGCGTGTACCTAAAGAAGCGTAAATCAAAGCTAAATAACCTAACCGATGGCCTAGACGGTCTGTGTCCGAAAGCCATGGGTGATGGCTTTGGGCGCCTTGTGGCGCACTGGCTGATGGCCGCCGACCCACAGAAGAGGCGTCGCCACGCGGTGGTGGTGGAT
>CAYGPY010000037.1:0-14972 GCA_964351765.1 uncultured Vampirovibrionales bacterium | reverse complement strand
ATCAAAGGGCGAATAACCATTATAGAAAACACTGTTTAAGAAATTCTGGGCATTACGTGATTCGTCTTCACTGATTGGGTTGGAATTCATAGTATCGTCATTCCAGTCTAAGGCTGTGGGTTGACGATCATAAGCAAGTTGCTGACTGGCAAAATTCTTTTCATCAAAAGATAGAGCACCATCTTGGCTACCTAAGTCCGCAAAGCGCAACTCAAACGAATCATTAAAACCAACACCCCATTCATTTTGAGTTAACAACGGATACCCTTCAAACTCAGGGTTTTCCTGTAAGCCATCACTTGAATTTAATAGTTGCTTCGCTTCATCCAATTTTAAATTGAACGAAAATCCGTCATTCGGATTTGATCCACCTGGAAATTGTATAGCCATTATTTACACCCCTTATTATTCAAAAACAGCATTCAATACATCAACGCTGAATTACTACCACTTCATTAAAACAATATTCATCTCCACAAACATTGTAAATCCACTCAGATAACAAAATAAAAACAATCTATCAGGGTCGATTGATCAAAACAGCCTAAACTGAATTATTTTGTAACATTAATCCATCAAAATGTCGGGATGATTAATGACTTCTTTACGCTCACTGTGGTCGATCACCCGGCGCTCACTGCCTTGAAAGCGTGCAAAAGGGTTGTTGTTCAGTGTCTCATTGACAACAGAGCTCTCAGGCGTCATCTCAGAGATCGAACGAAATGATTCTGTGGTTCGACGTGATGCGCGATAAATACCGTCATCACCAATCAAAATATCATCATCAAGATCCACCGGGTTCACTTCAGCAGCAACGACATCTAATTTTCGACCGGTTTTGTTAGCCTTTGGCATCGATGCCACAGGCTTTTTAAGGGCAGGACGTTCGAAAGTATGATCAACAACCGGTTGTTCAATAATAGTTTTTAATGTTGTTTCAGGCTTTTCACGCACTGGCTTTACGGCACGATCCAAATCAATATCCTTTAACGGCATGGCCATTAAGCGAGCAATTTTGTTCGACAGTACCACGTCTTGTGTTCCAGTTTTTGGATCCAACTGAGCAGCTGATTGAGCAAACGGATTATGTTTTTTTGATACCGTTTTTGATGTCATCAACGGGGTTTCAGCATCAGCTTCTTTAGCTTGTTGTGTCGTTGCTTTTTTATTTTGGGTTGATGCCGAAAACTTAGGTTTAGGTTGTTTCAATTCAACCGAATCCAATCCGTTCGCTTCATCACTCGCCCAAGAAGGAAATTCTGGCTGCGTTGGTTTTACAGGCGTGCGATTTGTGGTTTGAACTATACGATAACCTTGCGACTCTTTGTCTCGAAGTGTATTGATAATTTCTTCACGGAATGCTTTTCGTGCAGGCTTATCCAAGGAATCGGGTTCATCAATAATAGCGATGGTTTTTTTATAATCCATCACACCCAAACCTTGACCTTGAGGGAGTTGAAGCACGCTCATTTTTTTAACCGGTTCCATATGCGCATTGACCCAACGCACGGCAGGATTAATGTGTGTACGACTACCCAAGTGAATCGTACCGTTACGATCAATGGACAATACAGGCTTTAGCAACCCCGGTAGCCACTTTCGACCTTGCTGGAGGGCACCCAGCATATCGGTTTGAACAACGCGATCAATACCGGCAAGCGTAAATAAATCTTGTTTCACCCATGCCTTACTTGCAGGATCATAGGCTACTTCTGTCGGTTTTATAAAATCATTTTGATGGCGCTGCAATTCAAAATCGCCTGATTCTTGAGCAATAAATGGTTCAATACCCATTTCACTCACACGAATGTGTGAACGCACATTCGAAACTTTATGGGTGGATTTTTTTCCTGCTTTTTGAGCATCTGCACTTCGTAAATTAATAGATTCTTTTTCAAGCACAAGAACAGGTTGCTTATGGTTCAACAAAAAGAAGAAGGGATTACGCAACTGCTCTTCATCGGGTTGATAAAAAACAAAAAGTTGTTTCATTTCAGGTGATTTCAGAAAACTCCCAACTGCACCCGATAACGATGATGATGAAAAGTGCAGGTTTCTATTTTCAAGTTGATGCAGTGGCGAGTTCACATGCACAGAGCTGGGTGATTGAATACCCTTTGCTTTTACATCATTTCCGTTTGCACCCATTGCAACGCGTTGCCATGGGTTTACACCGGTATTGCCTGTTATGCCAGAAGTCAGTTTCATCGCCCTACTCTTTGCTCTCACTCTACACGTTTTAATTTTTCTATTGCTGATTCTTGGTTGTGTATTTAATTTTTGTTTCAAACAAAACGAACTGAATTTATTTTAAACTCATCGCTTTTTTATGACTTCAACGATAACGGCTATCACCTCCGTTAACGCACAAGGTGGGTCACGCACTCCCGCCTAAAATTCGGAATGCCTTGTGACGTTGGTTTGACGGTATAGAGACCGCTCTCTTTATCCATCAGGCCAAATAAATAGTTACGCTGATGGGTGCAGAAGAATGTTAACAAGTGTTCTAATGGGTTGTTTCTAAATAAACATGGCCATGCAAAACGCAAAGTAGTTGCTAAAGTAAACTGACTCTGAAAGCCAATTAAGTCTAACGCCAATCGTTCGTATTTCTCACATCGTTCAACAAGTGTTGCTCTAAAAAAGAAACGACGTCCGATCTAACCCTGTTATCACTGGACAAAATTATTCAGAACCTTCAATGCCACCTAAGCACTTAAAATTTATTCAAATCACATTCAAACAAAAATTCAAAATACAGATTTCAATGAAGATGTATAAAGTTATAACATAGTTTTTTAAAATGGGCTTTTCAAAAACAAACAGCCCTAAAGCCTTAATACTAATACTTCCAACTAAAAACACCCTGCAATCATGCACGATCAGGATCTCTAGAGATAGCAAAATACTGTTATCGATCACCAGATCAGCATTTGCTGTCAAGTAACAAACACAGATAGCCTATAAACGATGCTTTACAGCTTGTTTATTTTTTTAATGATAGATTTCAAAATTGGTTTTGGTGGCATTTGGAGAAGCAAAAAACTTTGAACTACCTTCATAATTCAAAAAAATAAAAGCAAGTCTATTTTCTAAAGTTTTTTTAAAAATTTTTTTACACTATAGAGGGGGTTTTAGCGCATTTTTTATATTTTTCAAAAAAAACTTTTCCATCTACTATTTTTCACGTACTGTTATGTTGTTAAGATTTGTTCACGTCAAATAAATCGTTAATTTTTCAAATCAATGAAAAAACAATTTTTTGATTTTTTAAATTAACCTCACTTTGATCGAACACTTGAATACAACACTTGTTAAAATCTGACTTGATAGAGAGGGTTGCGGAGCAATGTCTACCGTCAACGAAATTTCGCGATTCGTAATCGCGAACAATGCCAATCAGGCATCCATATTTTCAGCCGGTTTAGAAAACCGTGTTGGCAATGCGTTTAAAACTGATGCAAAACCAGCTTCAGGAAAACGTCCGTTACCGTTTAGCACCAAGGTGAGTCCACCATCGTTTAAAGGGGGCGTAAATAACGCCGCTAATGTTGACGGTGTTACCTTGTCAAACCAATTTACACAGAGTGCCCTAAAGGTGCAAAGCCGTAGCTTGGCAACACGAGCACTCGACAACTTCACAACAAGCTACACCAATCTGATTGATGCCATCGATATTGAAAATTTTGAGCCGCAACAGATTGAGCAATACATCCGTAATGCAGAAGCACGTAGTGGCGTGACAATGCGTGATGCAGAGAAAGAGCAAATTCGATTACTTTCAAAAAGTAATGATGAGCATGTGCTTCGTTTGCTTGCTTTGGAATTGCGTGTCGGCATTCCGAAAGATGTTGAAAAAGAAGCACTGGCCGCTTTTGGTGAGTTGATTCTTTATCGTCACGATAAAGAAACGCTTCAAGGATTTTTGGATAACCCCAAAAATGATCCAAACTTAAAAGCCCATATTAGAACCGTACTAATGATGAGCAAGGTAGAAAATGTAATGCACGGCGTGGACACCACAAAGCGCAACATTAAAGCCACCATCGAAAAAGTGCCGTTAGTGGGGCATTTATTATAGGTAAACGATTCTTTCCAAGGTGATCACACAAGCACGTAACCCGTCCAGTAAAATACGTTTTTAACGATCCAATATGTGCATGCTTGAAGAGTTAAATTTTAAACATAAACGTTTAGGTCTGTAATTCCAAAACGGCATGCGTAACGCACTCATCATCAAATAGGATGCATTGAGTTTATAGCCTATTCCCCGTTATTTAGTTTTTTTCCCGTTGGAACACACCTACTAGGAGATTGGTATATCTGGTACTTCCCCCTCAGCCAGAACAGCCAGTCTCCTTTTCTTTTGAATTTTTATTTCCCCGATGAGCCTGTTCTCACGTTTCCCGGCGGATCCCCCTTGCCGGAATGATTAGAAAAACTAACTGAAGCCAAGGCATCTCGCTCGTCACTATCTTGCGAGCATGCCCATTTCACTTTAAGTGCCAGTGTGCTCAATTCCTTTGATTCGCTCGCAAATTCAGTAATCGTGGGGAGCGCGACCGTCCATAAGGCAGCCTCTTTACCATCAGCATAATAGGTTTGAATGGCCAGACACTCTGGATCGATGTCAACCAAACGTCCTGCATACGTGCGGTCAAACGGACCCTGACGAACGCAGATAAATTTATTCACAAGTGGTAGTAGCTTCTTATACATCAGCTCGCAAACCTTTTTGTTTGTCCTCACCATATTGACTTGTGATTGGGCAAAGAGAATCTAAAACCATCTCTCATTGGCCACATCCATCCCTATTGATGCTCTTTAATAGATAACCACAATATCAATGAAACCAATACCATTGTAGCGGTTTTGAGTAGCACTGTAAAATTTAAAGGCTCTTTTGTTGCAATTGTAACGAAAGGGTCAAAAAAACAATCAAAAAAACAGCTAAGATTCACTGATAACGACGCTTATACTGCTAATTATTCAGACATACTAATGTAACAAAAAATATATCATTTGATATCAATCCGCAATTATGCGAGATATCTCTTTTTTATTCTAATAACCCCTTAAGAGAGAGCCCTATTTCGAGCAAGGAAATCAATTTATGACCTCATCATCCAGTAATACCAAGCATACGCAAGCTCAAGAAGCATCCATGTTGTTTATGGAAGAACAAAGTATTCCTGTACCCTCATTCCGTCGTGATCATAACTTAGCACTCGATGGTTTTGGTCAGAACTCTCTATTATTGGTTAGCAAAAGCGTATTGGGCATCTTTAATGATACTGAAGTGCTTGTCAATAGAATCTCGCACCAGTTTTATGACGTCATTGTTGATGGCATTGACGAAATTGAGTACCAGTGGAAACAATTGTCTAAAAAGCAATTTTAATCAGCGTGTAAATCAGATACTCTGGCTAATCGGCCGCCTCGTAACGATGATGGTTTTAATATCTTGCGTTGCAAAGGTACTGATAAAATACTGTCATTGCAAAGAAGAAAAAACATCCGTAAAACAGAACCTGAGCTGTTAATGTTGTTGCCATAATTTTTTGTGCCTTTCTATCTAGCACGTGTTAATAAACACGTGCAAAAAACATCTAAAACGCTTAATAAATCTATCTGTATACCCGTAAAGCTTGTCATCTAATGGATTCAAACCCTCTCTGAGGCAGGGCCATTAAGATGAAGAACCGCACTTGTTGTCACTATAAACGATGGTTGTAGTTTTCGCTATAACCATGTGGTTGATTTTCTAAAATCCGACACGTTTTTTAACATGTTTTGGATTTTAGAAAGCAGCTTACAGTAAATTACAGATAGCTTAAAGCCAATAAAAACAGCTTAAAAGAGGCTGCAATGCCCGCCTTTTTTCTCTACATACTGCTGATGGTAATCCTCAGCAGCAAAAAACGTGGGTGCAGGCTCAATTTTGGTTACTATCGGATTGGTAAAACGAGCATTTTTCGTTAATTCCTCAACCATCTGAGTCGCCTGAGATAACTGCTCGTCATTATGCGTAAAAATAGCCGAACGATACTGACTGCCAATATCAGGTCCTTGTCTATTGAGGGTAGTTGGATCGTGCAAGGAGAAAAACAAGGCCAGAAGTTGATTGTAGCTAACACGGGCCAGATCAAACCTCACCTCAACGGCCTCAGCGTGTCCTGTACGCCCCGAACATACCGATTCATACGTCGGTTCAGGATCGGTCATAAACCCACCGAGATAGCCCACACGGGTGTCAATCACGCCCTCGGTTTTACGAAAGGTGTCTTCCACCCCCCAAAAGCATCCTGCGGCAAACGTGGCAAGCTGTGTTGATGTGTCTGCGGTCATAACCAATCTCCTTGAACCCTAAAGCGAAACTGTCTTAGTACCTCGATTATACACAGTGCGCTCCTTTTCGTATAGCGACTAATCAGCATTGAAGTAGCACAAAAACCTCTTTTTTTGTTTTTATACCTATATAGGGATTTTATAGGCAGGGGTTTCGTGGAACAAGTCAGACCAACAGTCATCAATACAGGCTCGACAGCGACAGCACAAAGTGCTTCAGCTGACTCTTTGCCGTCTAGTGCAGGAGCTGGTCAAGCATCACCCACACCCGTTGAAACCAAGCCACCAGAACGGCCGTATAAAATTAAAAACGGCATTAACCACGAAATTCGTGATCATTTTATTGGCCAAGGGAAACTCCTCACCAAAACAAGTAATGAAACCATTAGCGTGGACCGCTGGGGACGTCTTTTTCAAAAGGTGAAGGATGACTACTATAAAGTCGGGCAGATGTATACGGATGGTCGGTTTCAGTTCTCAAATGGGTTTAGTGGCAATGCCATGAACAGTATGTTCTTTAAGTTAAATACCTACAGACTGTCCGATGACTTTGGTAAAGAGCTCCAAAAAACATGGGATCACTGGGTTGGCCAAGCCAGTGAAACCCCTCACCTACGGCAACATCTTCATAGCCAAGGGATTAACGGACAAGGTGTTGGTGTTGCCGCATTGGAATCTGAAGGATCATATAAAGGTTATCATTTAGCCTCCGTTAAACACGTTATCAACAACCCTGACCACGGGTATGCACCCGGCGCAGAGGTGTCACTTCAGCACATCAATAAAACCAAAGACATTAAAATTGATTTAGTTTATGAGTTGGATCAGCTACCAAACGCTTTAGAAAATTTTCTGAGTGACGTACTTGAACCCATTAATGACAGTTTTGAATACAAGCTAGCTCACCCTGAAGAAGCCAGCGAACGTATTATTACCATGTCATTTGGCAACACGCTTATCGAGGTTGCCAAGCACCTTCAAGGTCCACTTGATCAAAAACTAAACGAAGAATTTGAAGCCATTGAAGCACGACACATGATTCTTGGCCCAGACCACGCCACCTTATCAAAAGCTGAAACCCAAGAACGTCTTGTCGAATACGTCGCAAATTTTGCTCAACACAGCACACGTTTCCAAAACAATATGACACGCTACCAAGAACTAACCCAGCAACTGACCGAAGCAGGTAAGATCATTACTGTATCAATGGCCAATAACAACGATTCTGTTGAACCCGGTGCGACCATTGATAACTCAGCACAAATTAATTTTCTTGGTCTCAGTGACCACGTTATTCGCGTCGCAGCCAGTGACAATAATCAAACACCGGGTGATACGAGTGATGATCAAGTCACGCATTTCTCAAGCCGTGGTGACGGACGTTTTAACCCAACCATTACCACCACCGGTGAGCGGGTTAAGCTCGACAAATACTATAATGGCTACAACGGAGCCTTTAATGGCACGTCGGCAGCCACGCCGATTGTGGCTTCTACCGTTGCTATGATGTTGCAACAAAACCCGAATTTAAAACATCACGATGTGGTTCGGATTTTACAAAGCACTGCTACCAACACCACCGCTACGAATCAAGAAGAGGGTGGCGGCATGATGAACACCGTACAAGCCGTTCAAAAAGCAGTACAACAAGTTAATGTGAGTGTTTAAAGCAAAAAATAGAATTCAAAATAAAAAACCGGCTTCTTAATCTATAAGAAGCCGGTTTTTCAATAGTAAAAAATAATTAACCTTGGTTTCTAGACGCTCTAGCAGAAGCAATGATTCTGCCAGCAGTACCACCAACAAAAGCAGATAAGAAGACTGCTACAGCTGCAAGCGGATTGGACACATCAGCGTGCCAAGGTTTTGGCTCACAATCAACCACATTTAAACCTGATGGTTCAATATTTGGGAATTGAGAGGCTTCACAAGTGAGATCGCCTTCGTTGATTGGTAAGGTTGCATTGTCACCAACCAAAGTAAAGCTACCGGTATCACCTTGACCGAAATCACGAAGATCTTCAGCTTGTACATTTGGTGTTTCTGCGCCATCTTCAGCAGCGGCAGCAGTAGCGCCAATACCTAAAGTAGCGGCACCAATAGCAAAAGCAGCGGCGGCTTGGCGAGCACGTTTACCGGCAAAGTTAACAGTATTGAGTGGTTGCATAGCAGGGGATGAAAGTTGCATAGAACAAATCCTTTATTGTTATTAATTAGAGTGAGAAACAGTTAAAAAGAGTAGAAAAATAAAATCAAAATGAAAGTTAGTATGATGACGGAAAGAAACTAAAACGGGAAATAAGAGGTGAAATAAATTCGATTGGAAAAGCCGTCACTGAATCTACTACATACTACATAAAACACATCGAAAACGAAAACCTCGTGTGTCTGATTTGTAATATTGGATATCCTTCATATCTCCTTTGCTGGTTATGTTTCAGGTATGCTTTTTGCTATGCCTGAGTACCCCTCTCAACCTAATTCAGATCGTGATGTGTCGCGTCAGGATTTTATTCAGCACGGCTTGGCCAAACTAGGCGAACGTTTTTTAAAACCACTCAACAACGCGAGTGATTCAATGCAGGCGCAAACCTTTCTTCGTCCGCCCGGTGCCCAGCCTGAAGCCTTATTTTTAACGCTCTGTACTCGCTGTGATGCCTGCACCGCCGCCTGCCCACACGAAACGATATCAGTGCATTACGGCTCTGGTTTTCCGCACGACGGCACACCCGTTTTGGCTGATTTAAACACCCATCCGTGTGTGTTGTGTGACGATACACCGTGCATTGAATCGTGCCCCACTGAAGCACTTCAGCCTGTTGATGTGCTTTTGGATATTCGTATCGGTACGGCTAAAATTGACAACACAACCTGTACTGCCTATCGAGGCAGCGGCTGTCAAACATGTGTGGATGTGTGCCCCTACCCCGATATCGCCATTACATTGAACGAGGGCTTGCCTGTGGTTTTAACCGATGCCTGCACCGGATGTGGTATTTGCGAACATCATTGCCCAACCGATCCCTCGGCCATTAAAGTCTTTCCGATGGTGAGTGCCACGCAGACTTAATCAATCGCGTTTAGGATTCCGCCAAAATTGCATCATAGGCGCGGCGCACTTCTTTGATGTCTTGATTCATGTGCCAACGAGGGCTGCCTTCTTCTAACGAATGGTTGCGTAACAAGTAAGACGGATGCAAGATAGGCATGAGTTTTGCACCATAGGTATCCACGCCCTCAAGGGGTTCGTCAAACCATTGGCCACGCACTTTGGTAATACCTTGCTTGATGGGTAAAAAGGTTTTCATCGCCGTGGCACCCGCAAGTAAAATTAGCTTTGGACGCATCAACTCAATTTGAGCCTGTAAAAACGGAAAACAGGCATCACGCTCGTTTTGTTCTGGGGCACGATTATTAGGTGGACGACACTTCACGACATTACAGATATACAAATCCGTTTCACGGTTCAACGCCACCGACTCTAAAATCTGAGTGAGCAACTTACCCGCACGCCCAACAAACGGTAGACCCGTTTCATCCTCGTTTTGACCGGGGCCTTCGCCAATAATCATTAAGGATGAATCAGGGTTCCCGTCTGAAAACACCGGACGCGTGCGTCCACAGTGCAATTCACACGCCGTACACCGACTTGCTGATTCAGCAATTGCTGCTAATTCAGTTTTTAATTCGATATGCTTTGTTTTTGTTGACTGCATCGCTAGCTCATTCTCCACGTTTTATTTACGTTTGATTTCGATTCTTCCTAAAGTATCATCCAACTATGGGGCTATCCTAACATAAGCAATACCCCTACACAGTTCATTGTGCAGGGGTATTAAACGTGTAAAAAAATGTGTTAAAACAGTAAGCGTTAGTCTTTGTAGTTAAAATAAAGTGGAAAACGAAAATGTGCTTTTTTAAACAATCCCGTCTTTTGAAGCTTCTTTAAATTCGCCAGTGTTTCAGAGGTATCCGCATCAATCGTGGCATCAAATTGAGCACCATTAATACCATCACTTGAGGCAGGCTCAGATTGAAAGCCACGTTGAATGGGTTTTGAAAAATGATTGCCTTGCAATGAGGGCATCAAATCAGACTGCTTGTCATCAGACATAATAAAATTTGTCTCCAGAAAATGTATACGTATTGAATAGGAAATAACTAAAGTCGTATCGATTTCTCCCTTCGAACTGAAAAAACCGATCTCTACTCTTATTGTGGCCGATTTTCAGGCATTTTCTATACATTAAATGGTGTATTTAAGGTCATATACCCATAAAACAACCGATAAACATCTCTTTTTCCCTTTATTCTTTAGATTCCCGCTTTTAAGATACACTAGCTCTATTAGTTATTCAGGCTTAATATCAGGTAAAATAGAGATATTGCTATTTAGATGAGATCCTCACCTCTATGAAACTCGTATCCCCCGACAACAAATCTCAGCTTCCCGAATCGCTGGAAGAGCGTCCCGCATGGTGGAAACGCGCCTTAAAAAAAGTAGGTCGCGTCATATGGAGCAGTAACGGCATTACAATTTCCATTGCAGTACTGATGTTTGTGATTACCAGCAGCATTCTCTGTATAACCTATCTCGACTCCTCTAAATACATCGATGAAAACGGCATTAGTGTCGACACCTTTTTTGCGGAGCGTCGCATTGAAATTGAAGATACGGAAGAGACCGAACGAAAAGTAGAGCGTGCCCGTCAAAACGTACCACTGATTTATAAAAATGCCGATCCCATTAACGCTTCAATTCGCGATACGGTTAAGAAAACGGTTGACCAGCTTAGTACCATCACCTCAGCAGAGGCCATTCCAACCAAAGATCCTACCAATCCTCACCCGCTCACCATTGAAGAAAAGCGCGCCACTTTTCAAGAACTGTTAGGGGATGACCCTGAAGTGGTGACCCTTTATGAGCGCTTAAGCAAAAAAGAATTAAAGCCCGAATACTGGGATAAGATTGGGCTCATTGCCGATGCATCGGCAAAAACCATTTTAAAAAATGGACTCACTCTTGATGACTATCTCCAACGTGATAACATCATCCGTAAAGCGTTGCCCAAATACGGTACCAATCAAAATGACGCGCGCTTAGTCTTTTATATTATCGATCAATCCTTGCAACCCAACCGCATTGTTGACGAAGAAGCAATGACGTTCGCCCGTGATAAAGCCGAACACAATGTTCAGCCTGTGATGAAAATATTTAAGAAGAGTCAAAAAATTGTAGAGCGTGGCGAAGAGCTTTCCAACCTACAAATCGCAGCCCTTCAAAAAATGGGTAAATCGGTTCAAGACAGTAACTGGGTTGCATGCATGGGGGTTGTGTTACTCACGCTCTTATTCACGATTTCACTATTTGGTTACACCTACACCTATGAGGATCACAAATACTTTAAACCAAGTTATTCAGCGATGTTGGCCACCCTAATTGTGATCACCGTGGGTCTGTTTGAGATTTTTGCATCTTACAGCTCGGTTGGTACGCTTCCTATTTATGCCTTTCCACTGGCAACCATGTCGTTTATTGTGGCTATTTTTACGCACCATCGATTTGGCATTTTGGTCACCATTCTCACCGTCTTTTTGTTTGGCTTGACGCTTAAAATTGATTTCACCAGCCTCTCGGTTCTACTCTTTGGTGCCATCAGTGGTATTTATATTTTAAGCCGACGGATGAACTTTAAAAACCGCGGTCAATTGATGTATGCCGGTTTGTATGTCAGCTTAACCAACGCCTTAATCATCATCTCGATGCACTTACTCAACTCTGCATCGTTTATCAACAACCCTTGGAACGACCTTGTTACTTCGGTTGGCTGGGGATTTCTATCTGGGTTCTTATCAGGTATTTTAACCATTGGCTTACTCCCGTTTTTAGAATCTATCTTTAGGCTAGTGACGCCATTTAGCTTGATGGAACTGGCCGATACCGAGCATCCTTTACTAAAACGTATGCAGTTTGAAGCACCCGGTACCTATCACCACAGCTTGGTTGTCGCATCATTGGCCGAAGCCGCTTCCGAAGCCATTAACGCCAACCCCTTACTCACACGGGTAGGGTGCTTGTATCACGATATTGGCAAAATGAAGCGGCCATTGTTCTTTATTGAGAACTTGCAGTCCTTTGGTGTGAATGAAAATCCACACGATAAATTGACGCCTCGCCTGAGTAAAATGGTGATTACGGCTCACCCTCGTGACAGCCTAGAAATGGCTCGCCAACATAAACTACCTCATGTAGTTAAAAAGTTTATGACCGAGCACCACGGCACCATGACAGCCGGTTATTTCTATAACAAAGCTTGTCAGGAAGAAGGCGCTGAGAATGTGAATAAATCTCAGTTCCGTTACCCTGGGCCTAAACCAAACATTAAAGAAACCGCCATTGCAATGCTGGCTGATGCCTGCGAATCCGCAGTGCGTGCACTTGATAACCCTACCGTGCAACAGATTGAAGAACGCATCGATAACATTATCAAACTTCGTATTGAAGATGGTCAGTTTACCGAATGTCCACTTACGTTTAAAGATTTAGAAACCGTCAAACAAACATTCTTGCGCATTCTTCGTGGTATTCACCACACCCGTATTGAATACCATCAAAACATCTTCCGCGATCTTGGACGCCGTGTTCAAAAATCCACGGTAGACGAAAATAAACTTCAGGATTTAATGAGCGATCTGGAAAAGCCCGACAACTCGTCGACGGCATTAGAAAAGACCAACGAGGATAACGCAAAAGACAAATCAGACGCATCAACAGATAAGCCTAAAAGCAAATCCACCAAGGGAAAAGCCACCGGTAACGATTAATATGATGGATGCTGTAACACACTTAAGCACTCTTGATACCTACCCCCCCTTTAGCGTGGATGTGTTGAGGTCAGAGGGGATTAAGCCCAGTCGTGTTGATGCGGTATTGGCACTTTTACCCCAAGCGTTGCTCACACTCTCTGACACCTTAAAACAATGTGATGGTTTTTCAGATAAAAAAACGCTGCTCGACACCAGCCAGTGGCAGATTGATGTAACTCTAACTAGTGACACCAACATGCGTGCCTTAAATAAAGCACATCGAGAAAAAGATACCTCTACCGATGTGCTTTCGTTTCCAATGGTTCATAATTTTGCTGAGCAATTTTCTGAAGGTTCATTACCCCCTCATATGATGACAGCACCGATTAATTTAGGCAGTATTGTTATCAGCCTCGATTGGGCTGATGCGCATTGGACGGATGAAAAAGAACGCCATCAGTGCTTAGAGAGTTATCTCCTTGAGCGTGTTTGTCATGGGTGTCTGCATGTGATGGGGCTTCACCACGACACCATCGAAGATTACAACAATGTTGTCGCCATTCAAACGGCTGTCATCAACGCTATTTTTAAAGCATAGGATTTTCTATTACCATGCCCAGTTCACTACAAAAACCGAATTCATCGCCATCGCTTTTGTTTAGTTTTCAATGCGCACTAAACGGTATTTGGTTAGCCTTTCAAAGCGAACGAAACTTAAAAATCCATGCTGTTATTAGTATCTTAGTATGTTCAGCGGCATTATATCTGGGTTTCAATCAGCTTGAATGGATTGCACTAGTGTTGTGCATCACGCTGATGATAGGTACAGAATTAATTAACACCGCCATTGAATACGTGTGTGATTATGTCGAGCCAAGTAATGATAGTCGTATGGCTACAATCAAGGACATCAGTGCCGGAGCCTGTTTTATTACGGCATTAGGCTGTAGTGTTGTGGGGATCATTTTATTTTCATCTTATTGCAACCTTCTTACTGACAAATAACTCCTTACTTTACACCATACTATTAACCCTTTTAGACTAGTGTTTTGTTGTCGAAGAAGCGGTTAAGTAAAAGTAATGCTAATCACACGGCTTTATATTCTTCCTCTGTACTTAAATAAGAGGCGTCTTTCGCATGCTCTCATCACCGTTCAATGATCAACAAGCCAACACCGTGCGTGACGTCGCACGGACTTTAAACGAACTGATTGAAACAGCATTACCGCCACCAGATTCAGAGAGCGAAATCGACACCGAGAACGTATCACCAGATACCCTCTCCTCAGCAACCTCTATTATCGATAAAACCATTAAAAATCTGGAAACGCTGGTCAAAGAGATACAAGCTGATGCACCACCGATTGACCCTACTAACGAAGAAGGACAAACCGTTCTACAAAAAGAATTAGGGTCAAAGTGTAATGATAATGTTCTGATCGTCACACAACTGGGCGTGATTGCCCATCAGGTTAAAGCACAACTCGAAGCCCTTCAAACCGATACCAGCAAATTCTGTATCCGAATGGTGAATGATACGTATGGTGCCATTGAAGCCTTTAAAAAAAAGAAGACCGGCCTTGTTATTGTGGATGTGATGCTCCCAAGCCAAGAGGACGGCTTGTTTGTGGTGAGTGAGATTCGCCTACTTGCCAAGGCTAACGATATACAAACACGTATTATCGCTTTGTATCATCCTCAGGACAGAGAAACACATATCCATGCCATGTTAAAACGACAGGGAACAAACATTATTATCGATAAAAACGAAGGCTGGCAAGACGTGCTCATGGCAGCATGTAAACATCCTTAAAAGA
>CAYGPY010000036.1:0-15055 GCA_964351765.1 uncultured Vampirovibrionales bacterium | reverse complement strand
GTTTGATTGAACTTTATAATGAAAACCGCTCTAACAAATGGGCCTGGCGTTGTCACATCGACACCACTACACCAAACCCAAATGTATGGCCTTTCATCCGTCAGTTTGCGCAATTGCATGACGCCGTGATTTACACCCGTGACTCCTTCGTGCAAGATCGCGAGACCCTTAAAAACGTGACGCTTATCCCACCATCCATTGATCCATTGAGCCCTAAGAACTCAGACATTCCTCTTGAGGAAGCCAAGCAGATCATCGCCCAATACGGTGTAGACCCAACCCGCCCAGTGATGGTTCAAGTATCTCGCTTTGACCCTTGGAAGCAACCCCTTCAGGTTATTGAAGCTTACAAAGAGCTTAAATCTGAATTCCCTGGCTTGCAAATGGTTTATGCGGGTTCTATGGCTACTGACGATCCAGAAGGTATGGGCTACTGGGAACAGTGTCTGCGTAAAGCTGGCGAAGATGACGATATCATCATTGTTAACAACTACCACGGTGTTGGTAACCGCGAAATCAACGCCTTCCAGACCGCAGCTGATGCATTGGTTCAATACTCCAGCAAGGAAGGCTTCGGCTTAACCGTTTCTGAAGGTATGTGGAAGCGTCAACCGGTTATTGGCGGTAAAGTGGGTGGTATCCAAGACCAAATTACTCACGGCGAAACCGGCTACCTGGTTACCACTATGGACGAATTCAAGAACGCATTGCGTGAATTGATTGGCAACCCAGAAAAACGTGCCGAGATGGGCGAAAAAGCCCGTCAACGCGTTGCTGAGAAATTCCTCATCACACGTGAAGTGGCTGACTACATGAAGCTCGCCGTCATGCTTCGGAGCTAAATCAAACTCGTTTAATAGCCCCTTGATAATCGCTATCAAGGGGCTATTAACATCTCTACTCGCTAACCTCTTTGGGGATTATCAATGCTTGTTAAATTGATTGTAAAAACTTTGAAATGATCATGAACAATCATGCCCGTCTGCGCCACAATAGAGAAAAGAAAGAAATGGGTAAAAAGAACCAAAAATGGCAATTTTAAACCTGTTTTAACTTTATTTGAGAGTAGCGGCTAAACACGAAGAAACCCTTTTTAGCCTTGGTTAGACACTATTGATATTGATAAAGATATTTAGATATCACCCGATAACACTTGTTTAGTAACGATAAGCGTTGATTAGACTGTCTATGACAACCCTATTAACAAATCAGCTGACCGTTTCCTTGGTCATTCCTATCTATAACGAGATAGGTATTTTAGATGCGTTAACAGAACGTATTGGGCAACTCATTGGCGAATTGGGTGATTATCGCTGGGAAGTTATCTACGTTAATGACGGCAGTAAAGACGGCTCTACAGAGAAGATGAGCGAGCTGGCCGAAGCGCACTCTTGGCTTTCTTCCATGCATTTATCGCGTAATTTTGGCCACCAAATTGCTATTAGTGCCGGTATTGATTATGCCTGTGGTGATGCCGTGATTGTGATGGATGGTGACTTACAAGATCCCCCTGAGCTGATTATCGGCATGCTTGAGAAATGGCGTGAAGGCTTTGATGTGGTGTATGCCACCCGCAAATCGCGTGAGGGCGAAACGCCGTTTAAACTATTTACAGCGTCCCTATTTTACCGACTTCTCAACAAGTATTCTGAAATTCCTATCCCACTCGACACCGGTGATTTCCGTTTGATGAGCCGCCCTGTGGTCAATGCCCTTAGTCATATGCGCGAGCGTAACCGCTTTATTCGTGGCTTGGTAAGCTGGATTGGCTTTAAGCAAACCCCAATTTATTATGAGCGCGACAAACGCGTTGAGGGTGAAACTAAATACACACTCATCAAAATGATGAAATTTGCTGTCGATGGCTTATTATCATTCTCAAAAGTACCCTTGCAATTGATTACTCAACTGGGCTTGTTTATTGCGGGCGTTAGCTTTTTGACTATTCTCACCGTTATCTATATGACGCTCTTTACCGATATCCCTGTTGTACGAGGCTGGGCATCGCTGATGATTATGACGATGCTTTTAGGTGGCGTGCAATTGGTGTGTATCGGCGTGATTGGCGAGTACGTTGGCCGCATTTTTGACGAATCCCGCGGACGCCCGATGTATCTGATTCGTAATATCGATACCCCTGTTTCATTTCGCCTAGCACCAACCGAGCATCAGGCACATTTAAACAGTATCAACAATGAAAACAACATCCATGTGAACCCCAAACCCTTAAATCGCCCCCAAACCGAGGAGATTGTCCTGCATGAGTACACCCACGCTGGATCATGACAATACAGACAATAAGGTGGTTTCGATCACCAGTGTGATCGAAAAATCTGGTGACACACCCGATGCATTGCCTTCTAACGTTATCCCGATGTCCATTGCGCCTCAAAACAATGTTTTAGAGTTAGGGAATGACGACGCCCCTATTGTTGTGCCCGATAGCCTGCCTGCGAGTTATAACAACGCCGCTGCCAATGTGGATACGATGGTACCAGGCTTAGCGCTCACCTCACCATCAGCCCCAGCCGGAAACTACGTGCTAGAGCAATTGGGTAATATTCACGGCCTTCGTATTCTTGAACTTGGTGGTCCTGAAAATGCGGTTTATTTGGCTCAACAGGGCGCTCAAGTCACCTCGGTTTATTCAGACTTATTTGGTTATGGCATCTGCCGTGACTTAGCCGAAAAGCACAATACCAATGTGAATGCTGTGGTTGCCAACAGCGAAAAACTCCCATTTAACGATGGCAGCTTTGATTGCGTGGTCATTAATCGCCAGCTTTATAAAACCAGCATTGTGGCAACACTGCTTGAACTCAAACGCATTTTAAAACCTTCAGGCAAAGCTTGGATCATTGAGCCTCTACCTTACAACCCTATCTTTAGCCAGTACCGCTACAAAGGCAACGATGCGCCATCGGATAAACCCATGAACTCAGACGATCTTGAAAAAGTACGTGCCGTCTTCCCTCATATCAAAATCAAAGGCTTTGGCCTAACCAGTGCGTGGGGTTATATGAAAATGGCACGTGACGAGAACCTCGACCCAAAGAAAGTGAACTTCTTACGTTCGCGCTTATTGGATGGTGTGAGTACGTCACCTCAATTTACCCCTCTGTTTGAAACGCTTCAAAAGATCGATAACTTCTTATTAAAGACATTGCCTTTCTTACAAAAAGTAAGCGAGACAATGGTCATCGAAGTGCAAGCGTCTTCGATGCCTCTTAAATAGAGTTACCACTATTTCATCATCATTCAACGCTCGAAAGGCGACGGCATTCCATTGACTCAATCCACTGTCATCAAAAAAGACGCAATCAACGCACCTAAATCAGAGGCGCTGAATACGGTTGCGTATGTTGATATATTGATGGCGTGCCCTCAATGTCAAAATGCCTTTGGCCCAGACTCATTAAACGCAACAACAAACGTGCTTAGCTGTAAGCGCTGTGATACACAATATCGCACCAAGCAACAAAAGTGGGGTATTCAACCTGACTTGCGTCCTGACTTTAAGTTGAACGCACTTGAAGACACCAGCGATAATGTGGTTGCTTTAGATGACACTGAAAGTTTTCAGAATAAAATCAAACTCTTTCTGCGCCAGTGGCCGAACTTCTATCGTTTTCTGGCTGTTACCATTGGCCCTGCGTTGTTTACCGGTACCTCATCACAGCAGTTTATTAACAACTCACCCGATGATGCTCGTATCCTGAGTATTGGCGCTGGTGTGTTACGTTCTAACCACAAGCCGGATCAAAAAATTTATTATTTGGATTACGAACCCTACTCTGATTTAGATGTGGTGGGTGACGCGCACCATTTGCCGTTTGCTGATAACACCTTTGATAGTGTTGTATGCGAAACCATGTTGGAGCACGTTCAGGAACCTCGCGCTGTTCTTGCTGAAGCACACCGTGTGCTCAAGCCCGATGGGCGTATCTATTTGATGGTGCCTTTCTTGTTTGGTTTTCATGCGGCACCCAATGATTTTTATCGTTGGACACACAAAGGTTTAATGCATGACGTGGATACCGCTGGCAACAGTGGTTTTGACACGGAAGATTTAATCGTCTGTGCAGGCCCTACATCGGCCTTGGTAGGCATACTGATCGAATGGCTGGCGATGGTCCTATCCTTTGGGATTCAGCCACTGTATCGTGTTTTAGCAATGGGGCTTCTACTTGTGGTGAGTCCTCTCAAGCTTTTCGATCTGCTTCTAACCCATCACCCTGAAGCCAAACGCATTGCCAGTATTTTTACCTTTATTGGTGCCAAACGCCCAAGCCAAAATCAAAATCCCAATCAAAGTCTAAATCAAACCCAGTCAACTGTTGGTGCTGAAGGAACACGCTAATGGATGTGACAAGTTGGTTCATCGGCATCCAGTCCACACTTGTGTTGATGGGCTTGAGCCTAATTGTGTTTTTTATTTTTAGCGGGCAACTCATGGGCTCGGTTACAACGCAATGCAAACCACACACCAAAACATTATGGGGTCTCTTGCTTATCGTGTTAGCAGGGCTTACCCTTCGCGTCTATTGGATTAGCATCACTCAACCCGTGCCCTTAAGTGATTTTGATATTTACCATCAAATCGCCACACGTTTTTACAACGGTGACTACAGCTACAGCGAAATTGCACGCCACCCCGGCACGCCTGTTTTATATACCTTATTTTTCTACCTGCTTGGGCCAACACTCCTATCGGCTTGGGTGATGAACCTGTTGCTCTTTATTGTGATGGCCTTTCTCACCTATGATCTCACTCGATTATTATCAGGCTCAATGCTAAGCAATCCATCACATCAAAGTGCCGCAGGTTTACTGGGTATGGGTGTTATTGCATTCTTGCCTCAAAGCGTAACCTACTCCGCACTATTCGCTTCAGAATACCAAGCCGTGACCTTCTCACTAATGATTATCTGGGTGGGCTTACGGTCTCTAATCAATCAAGAAAACGTCAACACTCAAAACCCGCTCTCGTTATGGCATTGGGCTGGCCTTGGGGCATTGGTTTATATGACGTGCCTTGTTCGTTCGAGTAATATGCTCTTTTTGGGATTATTACCGCTCACTTATATCTTGTATAATCTGCCCACCATTAAAACGTTATTTTCACCCAAAGTGCTTTATTTAACGATATTTCTAAAGAAAACCCCTTGGCTAAAAGGGTTGCTTGTCACCTATGCCTGTTTTGGGTTGTTGATGGGCTCATGGATCACGCATCAATACCTTGTGACGGGTCAGGCTAAAATTTTATGGGGCGCCGAGTTGTGGCTAGGCTGTGCGGTTGACTATGAAAACGAAGGACGCTACGAGCACACGGCTTCAATGCCTGCTTATAGTAATCCTGACGTGCGTGCTAAGTTTGAAACCTATTATCAAAGCCAAGATGTCAAAGATCAGATTACGGCCTTTAATGCTCTGTGGGATGGCTCGATGGATATCATCAAGGAAGACCCCGAAAAATACCTTCAATACGGCTTTGTACGAATGCGGCATATTTTCAAAACCGCTCAAACCGGTGTACGGTGGAGTGCTAAGACCTCACCCGTGATTCGGCAACACATTACCAAACGCTGGGAAAATAAACTTGCCAATGTGTCCAACATCAGTTGGCACGTGGTACTAGTACTGGCCTTGCTGATTTGGCTACCGATGATGGTGTCTCTTTCCAGACGGTTGTTTTCATTCAACGCCGAGCGTATGGCGTCTATGAATCCACTGGGCTTTTTGATGTCGGCCTATTTAGTCACGTGGCTTGTTTTTCATTATTTGGTGGCTGTGGCCAGCGAGCGCTATGGCTATCAGTTACTGCCTTTTGTGTGCATGTTGTCTGCGGTGAGCGTGGTGGTGATTTTAACGACCCTTACATCACTCTTTCAAGGCAAATCCGAGGCCAAGTCTAACGCGAATCCTTCCGCCTAAAATAACCACCACTAAATAAATGCCAATCATAGTCTTAGAGAAGCATTACGTGTAAAATAGAGCTGTGGATGCTTTATTGACACAACTCAGCACGCATAAAAAGAAGATTCTGATCGCACTCGGCGTTTTACTTGCCGTTGGACTGGGGTTTCTTTTTTACAATGCCCTCTTTCAGCCTAACAAGGTAATGGTTTACACCCTGCAAAAAGAAGACGTGACTGCCGTGTTAACCGTTACCGGTGAAGTCCGTGCCGATATAAGTATCGATATCAGTGCCAGAGCCAATGCCCATATCGTGACCCTTCCTTTTGATGAGGGCGATCGCTTCAGCCGAGGAGATTTATTAGTCGGTCTTGATGCGGATGATGTTTCAGCAAGCCTTCAAGAAGCCCGCTTCCGTGCCACACAATCACAAGCCAGTTATCAAGACGTGTTAAACGGGCCTCGTAAAGAACAACGCGACCTTTTAAAAGCACAGGTAAATGACGCCCGTGCTATTTTAGAGCAAAAGAAATCAGCTTATGACTCACTCAAAGCCGATAGCGAACGCATTGCAAAAGACGCCGAGCGCTTTGAAAAACTCTATCAAGACCAAATCATTAGCACTCAGGAATTTGATCAATCTCAAACCCGCTTACGCCAAAGTCAAAATGACTTATTACGTCTTAAAGCCGATATTGATAGCGGTCAATTCAGAATCAATCAAGCACAAGAACAATATCAACAAGCCCTAAATGGTGCCACGCGAGAAGAGCGTATTCAAGCGCGTGCATCCAGTCAGGCTGCTCAGTCGATGGTCAATCAAGCTCAAGCGCGCCTTAATGACTACCGCATCACCGCTAACTTTTCAGGCATTGTACTAAAACGAATGATGGAAGAAGGGGCTCTGGCAACACCGGCTCAACCCATTTTACGTGTAGCCGATCGCAACACGTTGATGATTGTGGCCTTTGTTGAAGAAGTGGATCTTCCTCGCTTGGCTGTCAATGACGAAACAATGGTTATTCTAGACGCACTCCCAGATACACCCTTATCAGGATACATTAGCCGTATTGGTAATGAAGTTAATTCTGAAAATGGCACCGTGGACGTGGAGATTTTATTAAACGAGGACGCGTTAAAAACGTTAGGCGAAACCAGTCAAAATAAAAGCAGTACAAATTCTTTATTACTTCCTGGCATGACAGCCGATATCAATATCGTTACCGATACACTTAAAAATGCCACAGTCTTACCGGCGTCTAGTATTCGTCAGGCGGGCGCTCAAAAAGTGGTGTATGTACTTGATGGAAATAGCTTTAAAGCCGTCTCAGTGACAGGGTCTCGTATCTCGTTAGAGTACTTCCAAGTGGATTCAGGTCTTAATGATGGCGATCAAATCGCTCGGTTTGCTGATACATCACTGCTTGAAAAGAACCACATTCAAGCCATTGATACCACGCTTGAAAACTTGGCACCCAAACCAACGGTGCCCAAAAGCTTAAAATAAATTTAACGACCGTTTCAACCACAAAGTTTGCCACTGATGCTTAAACGTTTTTTTTCAAAACTAAAACTTCCAATGTCCCTTTATATTGCGTCGCGCTATATCAAAGAGAACCTGAGCCAGTCCGGCATCATTATGCTAGCCGTGGGTATGGGCGTTTCAATTATTATCTTTATTCCGTCGGTGAACCTTAGTTTTTTTGAATACTTCTTAACCAAAACTGTCCACAACTCTGCCCACATTCAGGTCTCACGAGAACTCGAAACCGAAGCACGAAACAAACGTTTGATTGAAAACACCGTAACCGATGATTCCACCATTTTAATGACCGATCAAACCCTCTCACGTAGACGTAATATCAAAGCCTATGACAAACTCACGAAGCAGTTACTTCAGATTCCAGGCGTAATTGAAGCGGCTCCCTATGTGAAAGAACAAGTGATTATTGTGCGTGGCAGTAAAACAAAGGGCATTGATTTTCGAGGGATCATCCCCGAAAAAGAAATGGCCATCACCGATCTTGAAGACAGCGTGAAACAAGGGAATCTAAACACACTGGGTAACAACGAAGTATTTATTGGCTATATGCTGGCCGATGATTTAGGCGTGAACGTGGGCAACCGCGTCCAACTCTTATCGGCCTATAACAGGCGCACCTATAAGGTGGCGGGCTTAATTGATACCGGTAATTACTTTAATGACATGAGTATTGTTTACACCACCATTGAAGCCGGACAACAGTTACTAAATCTGCCCAATGAAGCCACTGGTATTGGCCTAAAAGTAGATGAGATTTACGAAGCTGAAAACATTGCCGATCAAATCCGAAACAGTTATCCGGTTAAAACGCGAAGTTGGATTGAAGACAATCGAACGATGTTAGAGCAAATCACAAACTTCAAATCCATTATCGCCGTGGTCAGCTCCTTAATTGTGTTAGCCGCTGCCAGCAGTATCACCAGTGTTTTGATCATGGTCGTTGCGAGTAAGTCGCGAGAGATAGGTATTCTAAAAGCGATGGGAACACCCCCTTTAACCATTATGCGTATCTTTGTATCACAAGCCATTTTCTTGGGCGTACTGGGTTCCATTGCCGGTGTGATTGGTGGTTTTATTTTCATTCAGCTCTACAATGTCTCGCCCATGTCTCGTGCGGATACCTTTTTGGGAATTGGACGTGAGCCTGTGACGATGAATCTGGAGTACACCTTGTATGCCGTAATGTATGCGATGGGCAGTAGTTTTCTTGCCAGCTTGTTTCCAGCGTGGCACGCCAGCAGATTGAATCCCGTGGAGGCAATCAATCAATAATGTCATCTTCCAACGCATCGATACCGCTCCTTGAAACCAAGGCACTCACCAAAATTTATGGCGGTGTTCAGCCTGTGACCGCCTTAGACACCGTAAATATGGTTGTGCAAAAAGGCGAGTTCCTAAGCATCATGGGACCCAGTGGATCGGGCAAGAGCACACTGATGAACGTGCTAGGCTTACTCGATGAGGCGTCCAGTGGTGAGCTCCTTTACCATGGTGAAAATGCGGCGTCTTGGGATCAAAAGCAAAAATCCACCTTTAGAAATCAAGAAATTGGATTTATCTTTCAGGCGCACATGTTGCTTCCTGAATTTACAGCTCTGGAAAATGTATTGATTCCAGCACGCATCGGTAACAAGCTATCGCCTGACGTTGAACGCCGCGCTAAAGAGTTGTTAGAGCGCATTGGTATTGCCGATCGTATGTATCACAAACCAGGTGAACTCTCTGGGGGTCAAAACCAACGGGTGGCCATTGCGCGTGCTCTGGTAAACAACCCTCGTATTGTGTTTGCCGATGAACCCACCGGATCGTTGGATTCAACAACAAGTAAAAACGTCTATGAATTAATGCGCGAAATCAATCGCGATGATGACGTAACGTTTGTCATCGTAACGCACGAACACGCGTTAGGTGATCGCACCGATCGTGTTATTACCATTTTAGATGGACGGATTCAATCCGATAAAACACAGTAAAGAGAACTAGCTTAACTCGTTTTGGGTTGGTTCAACGGCTTAATTTATTTTTGTTTTTTTAATTTTATATTTGTTTTCAAAGGTTACAAAAAGGCAATTCACACGGCTTTCAAGGTTTTATTTCTGTAGAGGGGGAACCTCTTTTCATGGAAGGCAAAGAGGTTCATAATAAACGGTTGCCGAGGCAACGATTTATTTAATTATTTAACATGCACGATTAATCATTGGAAACGAAAGACATTAGGGGGAGGTATTATTGTGGGGTCAAGAGAGCATGACCAAAACAATTCAGACAATCCAAATTTAAAAGATAACGAGCAAATCATCCTAACTATCGATGAAGAGTACTCTAGAGAAAACACCTCTAGAAAGCAACACAATGAACTACTCATTAAGGCACTGGTTATCATCACAGGGGAGGGGTCCAAATCTATGGCGATTAATTCAGCAAGCAATCCATTTTCATCAGGTAATCCATTTAGCAACTATTTAAATAAGCAAGTCGCTCACTTGCCTAAAGCAAGTGAACCAAACCAACTTGGCTTAACACGTTACGTGGGTGTTGGTGAACGTAAACCTATGACAAATCACGAAGCGCTCGAACACTTGATAAACATTCGCGAGGCATTTCCAGAAGGCACACAAAATCGAAATTACGTTGAGGATCAATTAGCGCAACTCAAATCCGATCTTGAAGAACCCTTTAAAAAACTTGCAAAGCTTGGTTGTCTTGATACGTCACAGACCAACACAGAGCTATCAAGTTATCGCAATACAAGTAATGCCGGACATCTTATCTAACAACAACACAACTAATCCAAATACTGTTTTGTCGCCTTAAACACAGCATCAAACATCGGTTCTGTAAGTTTGCCGGTAAACGTATTTTGCTGACTAGGATGATAAGAGCCAATTAAAACTAAGCCTTCTCTAACAGGGAGCTCATCGATAGCAAGGTGAGTAAATTTAGTTTTTACTGGCTTTTGTCCTTCGGTCAAAAACACTTTCGCCTGAAATTGCTCATCTAACTCGGGTAATTCTTTATACACCACTTTCTGAACAGTGTCGTAGGCCAGCTTACCCAAGGCAATAATCACTTTTAAATTTGGCATACCTAGCATTTCAGAATAAAAATAAGGGCGGCAGTTCTCGATCTCTGTTTTGTCAGGCTTATTAGCTGGTGGTACACAATGACACACCGCTGTGATACGACAGTTAATCAAACGTAAGCCATCATCAACCGAGACGGATTCGGCTTGTGTTGCAAACCCAGCTTTATGCATCGCTCGATACAGCCAATCACCGCTACGATCACCGGTAAACATGCGCCCTGTTCGATTAGCACCATGGGCTGCCGGTGCTAAGCCAACAATCAACACTTCGGCATCCGACGGTCCAAAACTAGGGACAGACTTTCCCCAGTAGTCCCAATCCTTAAAGCGTTTCACTTTATCAATGGCCACCTGTTCTCGCCACGTTACCAAACGCGGGCATGCATAACAGGCTGCTACAGCATCGTGGTGATTATTTATATCAGGTATTGTAGGAGGGCGACTCATAAAATGATCCGAATTTAAATAGTAACGCAATCCAATTTTATTAAGGTATTCAAACGAACATCCAATATGGTTACAACGCATTATTTTAAACACTTATTACTGGCTTAAAGGTACTCATTGGTAATGATTAAAATAAGCATACGTTATAATGGCATCATAATATAAATAATCACCGCTCGCCTACTTTTTACTTATAATAGTGGTGGTTATGTTGTCAGAAAATACGATGAGGGGCACTCTATCATGCCAGTATCACATCATGAGTCACAATCCGATAATTATTTTTCAACTCTGTCACAGCAACAAAACGCGCCTGTGTTTATTGCTGAAATTGGCGTGAACCATAACGGGGATCTCGAACTGGCAAAAAAACTGGTTGATTCCGCCAGAGAGACTGGCGTCCATTTTGTAAAATTCCAATCTTTTTCTGCTGATACCGTCGCATGTCGCAGTGCGCTATCGGCCTCTCATGCTGACGAAGCTCTTGGTGTGGATGGCACGTTTTATGAACTCCTTGACAAGCTTTCCATTACTCATGATGAACAAAAAGAATTGTTTTCTTATTGCCAATCCGTAGGTGTTCCCTTTATTTCAACGCCTTTTAGTTTTGAGGATATTGATTTTTTAGTTGAACTTGATGTGCCATTTCTTAAAATTGGATCAACCGATACCACCAACACTGCATTTTTACGTTATGCCGCTAAAACAGGTAAGCCCATTTTGCTTTCAACGGGCATGACTGATATGGCTCAAGTGAGTCATGCGGTTGAAACGATTATCACAGCGGGCAATCATAATCTTGCCTTACTTCACTGCGTGTCTCTATATCCGCCTGAACTCGATGAGATTAACCTCTCTGTCGTCTCATCGCTCAAGCAGCGTTTTCCTGATCTCCCTGTTGGTTTTTCTGATCACACCATTGGCAGTTGGGCAAGCTTAGCAGCCACAGCATTGGGTGCCAGTGTGATAGAGAAGCACTTTACGCTCGACAAAACCATGGCAGGTCCCGATCAAGCCGTCTCAGCCAATCCGCAAGAAATGAAAACCATTGTAGAAGAAGGAACACAGATTTATCGTGCCTTGGGTGATGGCATTAAAAAAGCATCGCCACGCGAACAAGGTATGGAAACACCCTTTCGCCGAAGTATTGTGACCCGTTCTGCATTAAGTAAAGGCAGCGTCATCACGCATGACGCGATTGACTTTAAACGCCCCGCCAAAGGGTTATCACCCGATGATTTAGAAATGGCTCTTGGTAAAGTAGCTACTGAAGACATTCCAGCCGATACCCCTATTGAGGCACACATGCTAAATCTCACTTCGGATGATTTAGCTCGACTTACAAAAGAACCCATTAAAAATTAACTCAAACTATGTTCAGGTAACTTTAAAGATTTAAGTTTTGACAGACAAGACAACACAATCGAAAGCAACAAATCAGCAGCCCAGTCGACCTCTTAGAGTGGCTGTGTTTACTGGCAACCGTGCCGAATATGGTCTCTTGTCTCCGGTCATCAAAGCGCTACAAAACAGCGAGCAGTTTAAAGTCGAATTGTTCGTCGGTGGCGATCACTTAAGCAGTGGTTCCTTTAAAGAGATTGAAGAAGATGGTGTACCCATCGAACGGACCTTAACCAACGCGCCGGCCCTCTATGACGAGCAGATCAGGAATGATCCTTCAGCATTAATGTGTTTAAACTCAGCTAATTTCATCAGCCAAATGCATAGTGTTTTTTCTGAAGGCACACCCGATTGGCTTCTTGTCTTAGGGGATCGATTTGAAACGTTTGCAGTGACGCTCGCTGCTTTTTATCACAATGTGCCTATCGCTCATATTGCCGGTGGTGATATCACCGGAGGTGGTTGTGTTGATGACACGCTCCGTTTTTCATTAAGTGAACTCGCTCATCTGCATTTTGTAATTTCTGAACCTGCCAAGCAAACCTTGTTAAGCCGTGGTGAAGAAGATTGGCGTGTTCTTCTAAGTGGCTCACCCGTTATTGATACCCTAATAAATACAACGTTTATTCCAAAAGAAGAGCTCTACAAGTCCTTTGGTATCCCACCTCATCATAACGTGGCGTTGTTCACGCAGCATCCTATTGCAGCCGACGGCAAACAAACCCTTACTGATATGAAAACCAGTCTTGATACGATCAACGATTATGCTCAATCACAACAAAATCAGGATAAGACACCCTTATCCATCATTGCCACCCACCCAAACCGTGATGGTTTTTCCGGTGATATTGATGCACTCATAGAAAATTCCAAAAAAAATCACCCGCACATTCAATGGCATGCGTCATTAGGTCAGCATCGCTACCTCTCTTGGCTCAATGCCTGTCAGGTTGTGATTGGGAACTCGAGTAGTGGACTGATTGAGACCCCCTTCTTTAATCGTTCCACAATCAATATTGGCCAGAGGCAAGCAGGGCGATTGTGTGGCGAGAACGTAATTCACTCGAATAATACACCTAAAGCAATTTTAGCCGCACTCGACAAAGCCTTGCACAATGAGGCTTTCATTAGCTCACTACCGACGATGAATAACCCCTATGGTAATGCGCCTTGTACACCTATCATTTGCGATGCCTTACTAAAGTTTTCAGCGCACGACACGCTGCGTCTTAAGAAAAGAAACATGCATAACACGATGACCAAACAAGTGATATCCTCATAATGAGCACCGCGGAATGCGTTCTCACATTGAGTACAGAACGTAATGAACAAGTTCAATTATGGGAACGGTTTTGCAAACGAGCCACGGCAAACGATCAAGGTCATCTCATTGATCCTTATTTTGATCCCGATTATTTACACCTTAATCAATGGATCGAAACAGGTAAACCGGTTGTAATATATGCTGAGCAAAACAACGCTGCCTACTGGTATAGCTTTATGTTGCGTCCCTTACCTGAACAACTAAACGTTTCAGGTAACGACATCACATCGCCTTATGGATTTGGCGGTGAGTTATTTACAAGCGATTCAGAAAAAAACCATGGCCTACTGCAACACGCTCAACAACACCTTGAGACGTGGTGTAAAAACAACGAGGTTGTGGCCGAGTTTATTCGGTTTCACTCACTGATTAAAAATAAAAGCTGGGCATCAAACTCTGTTGATATTCATCACGTTAAAACAGTGTGTTGGTTTGACTTACAACAAAGTGAGGATCAACTCTGGCAGAACCTTCACTCGCACAAACGACGCTATTTAAAAAAAGTAGCTGGTAATGCTATTCAGATTAGTGATGACTGGCAGCACCTTCCTGCATTTGAATCTCTGTATCGTAATAGCATGCAACAGAAGCAAGCGAGTCACTTTTACCACTTCTCACCTCTTTTTTTCGAGAGCCTTAAAAACATACCTGAGCAAAAACGATGGCTCCGAACCGTATTTTATGAAGGTGAGCCTGTTGGTTCTGCTTTATTCTTAAAAGAAGGCAATCATGTTCAGTATTTTTTAGGTGCCAATAATCAAACGGCAAAACAACACCATTTAAGTGCTTGGCTGCTATTTCAAACAGCCCTTCAATCTAAGCACGATGGCCACAAGACATTCACTTTAGGTGGCGGATTAAGTGATAACGACAGTCTTTTTCAATTTAAAAAACAGCTCACCTCTACAACTGCCCCCTTCCATATTGGCACACGCATTCATCATGGTGAAAAATACAAAGCACTCAAACAGAGTGTCGAAAATAGAGAAAACGCAGCGCGACAAACTAACTCAGAATCCGGTCATCCTGACGTGAAGGACTCTGATCGACCTCTCTTTTTCTATCGAGAACATCTTGAATTAAAGAGATAACCTCTTGCTGTTCAATTTCAGAGAGCATTGAAGAGCTCGGTAAACAGACGCCGTGACGCCATAAGCGTTCAGCAACAGGAAACGATTGATTGTTAACAAAGTTCTTGTACGGCTTTAACAAATGCAGTGGCTTAAAGAAGGGGCGGCACTCAATACCATTACCAATCGCTTTTTGTATCAGGTTGTCCCGATCTTTAGAATCGGTAACCGCAATCACCGAAAGCCAATACGAAGGGACAGTATGGTCT
>CAYGPY010000035.1:0-15382 GCA_964351765.1 uncultured Vampirovibrionales bacterium | reverse complement strand
TCAAGTCGATATATTTAGCCGACAGTAAAATGCCTTCGTACTCGTGTTTTTCGTCACGCAGTTTTTGATAGTTCAGTGCGTGGGCACGTTCTGTTTGCAGTTCTTCTAAGCGCACTTCAATTTCGTTCAGCAAAATCGTGTTGCGTTCAATATTGGCGGTGGTGGTTTCTAATTCTTTTTGCGCCTGATCAATCTTACGATCAAAATCAGCAATGCCGGCAATTTCGTCAATAATTTTACGACGCTCCATTGGCGTCATATTCACGATACCCGCAACATCACCCTGCATCATGACGTTATAAGTACCGGGTGAAATGTTATAGCGATCGAGGTACTCGTGGATTTCAGACAGTGTTGTCGGACGGCCACTTAAATAGTAGGTACTGTTATAAGCTTGCGAACCTTTTTTAATCCGTCGAGTGACTTGCACAAACTCGGCGTTGTCCAAATCTGTAAATTCAGTAGGCTGAACAGCGCCCTCATCATCGGAGGGTTGAGTGAGTGCGAGGACATCCACATCTTCGACAGCCACATTACCAGCAGCAACAGCCACGGGTATTTGCTTCTTCTCGTCAACCAGTTTGATTTGGGTTGAAGCCTCTTCGCCATCACGGGCAAGCTCTTCAGTGGTTTTACGGAAGGTAATGGTTACCGCACACTCTTTACGGTGAGAGAGGTTGTTAATCAGGTCCGATAGTTTCTCAGCCCGCATCGTGCGCGATGTGGACAGACCCAAACAAAAAAGCATGCTATCGATAATATTACTTTTGCCTGAGCCATTGGGTCCAGACACGGTAGTGAAGCCCTTCTCAAACGGTATAACCGTTTTTTCACCGAAGGACTTAAAATTATCAATCACAATTTGATAAATATGCATGTGGTGGCAGGTGACCTGTTTTATGTTCTCCTAAAGGCACTTTTATCAAGGGCTTTCAGGATACCTAACTCTCTGTATCATAGTGGAATCAGTACTAAAGGGCAATAGAATCAAGCCAGATGCCCATATTTAAGTGGTGTTTAAGGGTGGTTGCTATCGATTCACCATAAATACTCTACAAATGGATAGCCTATACAGATTCCACTATTATAAATGATTGTTGTCCATCTGCACACATTTTGCAACGGTTTGTCATGTTTTATAAAGCAGGTTTGGATTCATGCTAACCGTGACCAACTCACCGGTTCAGCGCAATCAGCTTGTAACAGCTCAATCATGACCATGCTTTGCTCGATAGGAAAGCATGAAAATATTTGTTACAAATGGCTTATCACACGCCTGTCAGGGATAACCGTATGGAGGATAGGCGTTTTTGCTAAAATCGTGTACCATAGAGATAGTGACACAGGCATAAACACGTTTGATTTCGTGGCTTTGCCAGAAACAACCATTGTTTCTTTATTGTCTTATTTAAGTTTACGTCTGGTTTAACCGACGTTATATATAGTTATCTTTATCTTTTATATTGTTTTTGTAGAGAGTTCCATTTATATGAGTACTGCTTATTCTCCTGTTGATGTCAGTAACGTTGATATTCCTTTTATTACTAAGGACGCCAAAGTCACCCGCTTTGATAATGGCTACACACTGGTGTATGTAAACAAACCCGGTGAGGTGTTTAACCTCAATACGTGGGTTCGCACCGGGTCCATCCATGAGGATGACGAGATCAATGGTATCTCTCACTTTTTAGAACACCTTATGTTTAAAGGGACTGAACGCTACAAGCCCGGTGAATTTGATAAGGCAATGGAATCGATGGGCGCCGTGATTAACGCTGCGACATGGAAAGATTTTACCTTCTACTACATCACTGGGCCTCAAGGCAAAGAAAACGAGAATTTCTATAAGGCACTGGATATGCACGCCGATATGATGTTGCACTCCACCATCCCTGATGCCGAGGTGGGCCCTCAGTACGATCCGTTTGATGAAAACTACGACGGTGAAAAACGCGAGCGCAGTGTTGTGATTGAAGAAATTGGCATGCGTGAAGACCAGCCTTGGACCAAAGTCTACAACTCGCTAAATAACATGATGTACCCAGAAGGACATCCGTATCAGCGTGACGTGATTGGTACCCGTAAAATTATTGGTAACATCCCGCGTGATGTCATTCACGAGTATTACCGAAAATGGTACTCGCCACAAAACATGATTACCGTCGTGGTGGGCGACTTTGATGAAAAAGAACTGGAGCAAAATATTGCACGCCATTTCGATTTTAACAACCTACCTCCTTCAGATGGCAAGGCAATGAGTGTCATTCCAAGCTTGGGTAAATTTACCAAACGCTATGAAGAAGTCCCCGGTGAGTATCAAACCAGCTTCTTTATTCAAGGCTTCCATGGCCCCAAAGCCAAGGACTTAAAAGAGTCGATTGCTTTAGATGTAGCGAGTCAAGCGCTGGGTGAAAGCCGTAGCTGTCGCTTTACTCAAGAGTTGGTTGAAAAAGCCGAGACCGCAAACTTCACCTTTATCTCCACAGGGCAATCAACCTACAAGCTGGGGAACGTCTTTTATATCCAAGGGAACTTCACCTCTGATGATGTGAAGGGCTCACTAGAAACCGTGCAAGGCGAACTGGTTAAAATGCTAACCACCCACCCTGTGACCCAAGACGAATTGAGCCGAGCCCTTAAAAAGATGAAAGTGGACTTTGCCGAAACCTCTGAAACAGCTTCAGGCATTGCCGAAACCATTGGCGAAAGCCTAACGGTGGTTGAAGACCTCGATCACTACGCACGTTACTTAGACGTGCTGAACACCATCACCCTTGATGATGTGAATGCGGTTGCTCGCAAATACTTGCAACCCGAGTTAATGTTTACTTCTGTATTGGTACCAAAATCATGATGAACCAAAATGTAAATCAAAGCACTGCTGTTAGTAATAATGCTAGTCACGCTAGCTTGGGTGTTGAACAGTACACATTGGCCAATGGCGCCAAGTTGTTGTTTAACCACCTGCCCAACGCGCCTCGATTGGCTATTTCCTTCTTTATGCCCGGTGGTAATCTGCTGGATGAAATGCCCGGTGTGATTGATATGACCGATCGCCTGGTGATGAAGGGCACGAAGAACTATGACCAAGAAGCCTTCTCCATTGCGATGGATAGCTTGAGCCTTGATTTTGATACCGACACCAAGCGCGACTACAGCACCATTGGCGCGACCTTACTTGAAGAAGATTTAGACGCGTCGCTCGCACTCATTTCCGACGTGTTTTACAACGCCAATTTTGATGAGTTTGAAAAAGAAAAAGTACGTGTGTATGGTGAAATCCAGATGGAACTCGATTCACCCAAAGCACGCGCCAGCAACGAACTCTTTAAAGGCGTGTTTGGCACCACGGCCTATGCCACTGTTAATGCGGTGATTCAAGAACACTTGATGGACATGACTGACGTCGATATGCTGAAATCACATTATCAAAAAGTGTATCACCCTGAGAATTTAATCATCTCGGCCGGTGGTAACATTGATGCAAAGAAAGTCATTGCCGCCCTTGAAAAAGCATTTCCAAAGGTATCTTCACCTGTTGCGGTAACACCCCAAGCCAAGATTGATGAGCTAACCAATTTAACGCTAACCGAAGATAAGTACTTGGCCTTTGCTCGTGATGATTCGTCTCAGGCGCATATCTACAAAGCATGGCATGCACCCACAGCCGATAGCTCTGATTATCCGGCCATTGCCGTAATGAATACCATTTTGGGTGCTGCGGGCTTAAGCAGTCGGTTGTTTTTAGAGCTTCGTGACAAGCACGGCTTGGCTTACAACGTGCGCAGTTCGTATGATACGTATCGCCACAAAGGCATGTTTAACATGTACATTGGCACCGAACCCAGCAACGTAAAAAAATGCTTGCAGGGCTTTATTGAAGAATGCGGAAAACTTATGGACACACCTGTTAGTGAAAAAGAACTGGCTGATGCCAAGCGTAATATTTTAGGACGTCGCAGTATCTTCTTAGAAACGGCTCCGCAACAAGTGGCCTACTATGGCGGCAACGTCACATTAGGGCGTTCACTTGATGACGTGGCCAATGTGCCTGCTTTGATTGAATCCGTGACATCAGCAGATATTCAACGCGTCTCAAAAGCGTTGTTCAGCTCACCATCGGTAATTTCGGTTGTGGGCCCCGCCGACGCCATTAAACAGTAAGCTTTATATTTAAAATTTTTCAAACGTAAAAAGGGAGATAGATTAAATCTATCTCCCTTTAATATTAGCTTATTATATTAGCAGTTTGCCGAGATTATACGACAGCTGGTGTTCTAGACTCGACTAATTTTTTAAAGTTCTTCAAGTCTTCTTCCATCATGCTCTCTGGGTTACTAAATACATCAGCAACCAACTCACCTAAACCACCAGCGGGTGGATCAATGGTAAGGGTTGAGGTAATTTGGGTTTGACCCTTACCTAAGTCAGCAAAACCGATTTGACCACACATATCAAAGTCTTCGTGACCTTCTTTTTCTTTGTTTACGGTTTCCCACGCAATACGACGGTTGGTTTGATCGGCCGTAATCTTAGCATCATACTCAATATCGCCTAGCGGGCCCTTAGTTTCCCAATGGTACACATCTTGCTGACCCAGTACAGGGCGCACTTCTTTTACGTTATCCATAAATTCAGGAAAGCGCTCGAAACGGCTATACTGCTCATAGGCTTGCTCTACTGGTACGTTAACTGTAATTGATTGTGTATATGTCTTACTCATAAAATAATCCTCCATAGAATTAATATTTAACTTTATAATTCGATCGTCTTCCGTGCATGAGGCACAACGTTAAAGCAATACAGGTAAATTCGTTTTAATAGACATGCTTAAATAAGCTTTACAGGCCAGTGCTAGAACTAACAGTAAAGTCTAAAAGATTTAATGTCATCAATGAAAACAAATTGTTATCACTGTATGTATTTTATGTTGTCGTCGGCAGTGGTCATAAAACCAATGTCGCCAATCCGATATCTCTAACGTGATCGTACTAACAAGTATGGCCGATTGTGAGAGGGAAATACATTACCTACCCAACCCTTATTTTTAGCCACCTGTTCACCCTAAAACCCAAAGCTCTTTATTTATAAGTACTACAGCAAGGTTTAATCCCACTAAACTAAAACTAGTTTTACCTGTTACGTGATCGACCTAGGCCAAGTTACGTGCTAAATCGAGCGTCGCTTGCTGATCGTGAATGCCTGCTCCTTCAGCCTGAGTTGATGCTGAGGTGTTAAACGCAGATTGCTGAAGAATACTTCTCACCTCATCAAAACTCAATGAGCTGTCCATTGCTAATAACTCGCTAATGGTGCTTGCTACTAGAGGCGCTGAGAATGATGTGCCATCTTCAGTTTGACCACTACTAAAACGAATACCCACACCACTGGCTGCTACCGTCGGGTTAAATTCACCGGTGCCTTCTGAAGAGAAACCACCAATCGTATCATCCGCTTCTGAAGCCGTACCTTGATCATCAGAGGCAGCGACAGAAATCACATGGTCACTTAAGGCCAAGAAATTGTACGCTGAGCCTGCTGGTAAACTTTGACTACCCGTATATTCACGTTGATCGTTACCCGCTGCCACTACCACCACGGAACCTGCATCTGCAGCACGTTCAGTTACGTCTTGATAGCGTTGTAATGAGGTGTTAAAGCGACCACTCGTTTCAAACTGATTATCAACAAAATCAATCACCTGTTGTTCCGAAACAGCACCACTACCAAAGGCAGCTTCCACACGTGGATCACCATCACGAACCATCTTCAATACTTTGTTGTAGACCGTTACTTTAGAAAAAGCCAGCGATCCGTTAATCACTTCAGGGGGATTTTCATCGTCCAATAACCCTTCGATCGAGTCCGTCATTTCATCAAGCGCGTGTGTTGATAGTTCATCAACCACACCACTAAGCGTGCTTGTATCACCGTTTAAGTTAGGGTTGATGCCAATCACATCTTGGTCAGGGTTTATTAAATCTGTGTGCTGATTAAACACATCAACAACTTGATTAGCATGAGTACTAGAGGATTGACCCGGTTCTAGCACTTCCACAAAAGCCACATTCACATCATCGTTGGTTGGATTTTGTGTTTCAAGTTGAGGTGTTTGTGTTTCAGGTTCAACGCGATTACGGGTATCGGTTTCTTGCTGATGATTGATTTCTAGCACCGTATCCTCAGGATCAATCATCGGAATATCAGAGTGATCCGTATTACTGGACTCTGGCTCATTCACTTCACTCGACGTAGGTGTTACTTCAGGTGTCTCCTGTTGCGAATCGGTTGATTCTGACTGGTCTGATGTACTAACGTTAGGTGTATTATTTCCAACTAATACCGAAAATAACTGAAGTACACCTGTAAACAATTGACTAAACTGAGTTAAGAACTCACCCAGCAATAAGTCCAAAGATAGCTGCGGGGATGCCGGTTGCATCGCCATATAATTAGCCGGCGCCACACCTGATGGTTGAGCATTTGCAGCGGGTAAAACCGAAGCCTGCATTGCACCTGATTGATTGGCACTGGGTTGTCTCATAGCAACATGATTACTATTAGACCGACCCACGGACGTATTAAACTGATTAAACATCGATTCCACGAACTATTCACTCCTGAACGTCCTCTTCTCCATTGATCCACTCACTATATATAAATACGCACATAAAACTCGACAACGCGCATCAAATAGCGACAATAAGAAAACGTTTTTAACTCCACTCTGTACCAAAATAAAAACAATCGAATGAGCTCGATTGCGTTTTTATGCTAAGTCTCCCTGAAAACGATACAAAGCGTTAAAATAGAGTATAGAGACGAGATAAAAGTGATATCTTTTTTATAAATAACCCAACGGATTGAGTCTAGCTTAATGCCAAAAACAAAACCTACCCGAAACAAACCTCAAAAAGCACCTTCCAAAGGCCCGACTGAAGACGGGTTTTATACCTATATGTTGGAATGCGCCGATGGCACGTATTACACCGGTTGGACAACCAACGTAGAAAAGCGCCTAAACACGCACAACGAAGGTAAAGGCGCTCGCTATACCAAGCCACGGCGTCCCGTGTATTTAAAACAAGTGTGGGCCTTTGATACCAAGTCCGAAGCGATGAAGTTCGAATATTGGATCAAGACACTACCGCGTTTTGCAAAAGAAAAACTGATCAAGACTTGAGCATTAAAAAAATAAAAGAACCCTATTTAGACAATAGGGTTCTTTTAAAATCGTATTTAAACTACGCGTCAAGGCGTTATGCTGATACCGCAAACGGATTTGGTTTTGCTGCAGACGGTTTCTCAATCGTTCCAGTAAACGCAATCTTCGGAGCCGAATCGTTATTTTGATTGCCTTTGTTTGGACGAATGGCCACCCACTTCTCCTTCTTGGGATCGAATTCCAAGATAGGGAACGACATATACTTCCAGTCATAAAGCATCTGCTGCACAAAGGGCTTGGCCACTTTTTCTGACTCAACCAGAATTGCCGCCTCGTGGTTGCCGCGACCGTATCTAGACTTACCACCAATGGTGTTTAATCCAACAGCCGACCAGTTGGCTGAGCCCATAATAATGTTTTTCTGATCAAACACAGCCCACTTAGAGTGCAGCTTTTCTTCCGCATCTCTATCGGATGAGTAGAACTTAATCGGAATGCCCGCTCGGGCTAACTTCTGAATCCCTTTACGTGTATTGGGGAAGGCGAAAAACAAACCAGGGTCAACCAGCAGTTTCACACCCTCTTTACCCGCAGCCGTTAAACGACGATGGGCAAACAATAAGTTATCCACCACATCCTTTTGGGTCAACACAAACAATTCAGCATAAATGCTGTCTTGAGCTTTACCAATTTGGGCTAAAATTTCTTCAAAAATACTCTCGTCAGGGCCATTCACCGCTTCACGAGTCGTGGTGGTCATCACCTTGATTTTACCCTGATCAAATGGCTTGGCCGTTGGAATGTCTTTGGCTTTACCACCGGATGTGAGCCAGTCATTTTTAAACAGCTCATTGTAAATGTTACGCACATCAGGGCCTTCAATCAACAAGGCCGCATCGTGGTTCGCCGCGGAGTGGTTACCCCAGTTCATGCCACCCACAACAGCGTATTTATTATCAACAATCAACACTTTAACGTGGTTAATTTTAGCCACATCGCGCGGATACGTTTGAACCTCAACGCCCTCAGAGCGTAAGAAGTCGATTGTTTTATCGTTATAAAGCTCGTTACGGTCTTTATCGTCATGGTGATCCAAAACGATTTTAACCTTGTAACCATTGTTATTCAGCTCAGCCAAGCGATTTACTAAGCCCGCTTGAATCGCGGCACCCGGTGTGCCATCAGGGCTCGAACGATCAGGGTACAACTCAGGGCTTTGAATGTTGTACATATTCAACGAGACTGACTTGTTGGCCTTCTTTAAAATATCGTCAATGGCATCAAAAATCTGCCCGCCACCAATCAAGCTGGTGATGCGCGTTTTCTGACCACTTCCGTACACAAATTCATCGGACGCCGAAGGCATCTTCATCGGTACGTTAGCAGGCCCTTTAAATTCGGAGCCTTTACCGCCCTTGCTTTGCGCACTGGTGGTTGTGGTGTTTTGTGTATTCCGGTTGGCCGAAGCGAACTTCAAGCTATTTTGGAATAGTTGTCCGTGTTTAAGAGTTAAAATGATGGTTTTCCCCCAACCTTCATTTGTGTCTGTACTCGTTCATACGTGACATAAGCTACTATGTTTCTCTCTATTAGGATACCGATGTCGAGCCAATAGCCAACTAAAAACAGTATTGTTTTAGTCCGGTTTTCCCGGCAAGCTACCACTTCCTGCGTGGAAGTTACACTCCTAGGTCATCTGTATTATTCCCGATTATTCCCAACTATATTATTCAGTAGTTAATAACTGAATTCAATTCACTCTGTATTTGGAGTCACTTTATTTTAAGCGGTTGTTTTATCCCCCAACCAACTTTAAGTGATGATCCCTTATTTCTCTGAATTCAATATTACTATATTTCAATGGCTAATTTTGTATTTATAACTAAACTCTTACAATTAACCATCTACGTCACGCGTCACACAAAATTGAAACAATAACTATTATTTTTATAATTATAACCCTCTTTCACTGTTTTTGTAAACTAATGCTTCGTTCTCCTTGTAAAAAAGTGCCTTATTTATCTTTTATCATGTGTAACATTTTCATAGCCAGAGGCAATAATGACTCAATTATTGTTTTTATTTAGTATAAGAGGCATTTTTATGCCCAAGCGCTAAACAGAGAGTTTTTTTAAGCTGGTCATTTGATCATCGCTTAATAAAGAGAGAGACAAAGAGAGCATAATTTTTATGGTATCCGGTGTTAATTCTACCAATTCTGCTGAGGCTGCAATAGCGATGATTGAGGCGCAAAAGGCTAAATCATCCAACACGCCCGAAGCAATTGAATCACCTACTCCCACCACAGAGCAACCCTCTGAGGCACCTTCACCTGTTAAAGAAGGTAGTAATAAGCCACTCACAAGTAACCCCGATGAAATTTTAGGTGCTCTAGACGATCATGGGCGGCAAAACTTTGAGCTCCAATCATCATCAGGTAACGCCGGCCTTGGCGGCTGGCTTAAAGATAAGGCCGAGGATGTTAAAGACGTTGTTGTTGATACAGCCGGTGATGTAGCAGACGTGGTTGTTGATAAGGCCGGTGATGCCAAAGATACAGTCGTCTCAACAGTAACAACCGTAGCCAGTCCCGTTGTCTCTGCGGTAACAACCGTAGCGAGTCCTGTTATCAACACGGTTAGTGCAGGAGCTGGTTTAGTTGAGGATGTTTGGAACTGGGGAAGCGACACGGCGATCGATACAGTCGAATCCATGATTGACTTTGGTGGTGACGCCATTCAGACGGTTGTCAACGAGAGTATCGCAATGGCAGATTACATTCCAGAGCCTATTCGAAACGTTGTTACAAGCACACCGACCTCTATCCCAGCAGTGGTTTCGGCCGTTGCAGCACCTGTTATATCTAACATTATAAACACGTCAAATAACAATAACAGTGGTCCGGTAGCGGGCGAAACCTATACGGTTTCTTCGGGTAATACACTCAGTCAAATCATACGCTCGGCGGGCATTCCTGAAGGGATGACCGAACAAGAAGCACTGGCTGCTGTAACTGAAGCCAATGGTATTGCCAACGCAAATGCGATTGGTATTGGGCAAGAAATTGATTTATCGGTTCTAAGTCAAAACACCGATGATAGTAATGAAAGTGGTGGATTTTTAGGCACCGGCTTTGGCCCTAGCCTTGGTGATATTAAGGATGAAGCCCAAGATACGATGTCATCGAGCTTTAGTTTTGCCGGCAACATGGTGGATGCCGGGCAATCCGTACTTAGTAGTGAAGAAGCTCAAAGTATGATAAGTAGTGTCGTCGATTGGGGAGAAGCCAGCTGGAATCTCAATCCTAGTAATCCTGAATTTATGGCCAATGCAGGTCAAAACGCAGCTAACAGTCTTATGGACTCTGGGTCAGAACTGATTGATGAAGGAGGCAACTTCTTTAACGATCCTATTGGTACCGTCGGTGCCCTTCACCAAACATTACATTTTGAAGCACCATTGGATGTTATAACGAGTGTTTTAGATCCACTTGAAGAGGACGCCGACACCGTTGTTACGCCTTTTCGACATGCCTTAAATTTTCAAGAAGACAGTCAAGAAATGCTGACAGACACCGTGAGCAATACGCTCAGAGAGGTTCCTCTTATTGGGGATCCTGTGGCCGACGCCTTTGATCAAAAAGTGGCTGAACAAGAGTGGCTTTATGACTTTTTTGTTGGCGATACCTTACACATGATTGTTGATGAAGATAACTCTATCTATGAACGCATTTTTGGTGCGGGCATGGTCGCCGTCGAATTTACCGGCCTTGGTGCTGTTGATAACGTTATAGCTGGTGGTGTAAGAGGTATTCGACGCTGGGGCGATGACATTCTAGAAGCAGGATTAAGCTTTTTTGGACGCAATACCGATGAGGTTATTGAAGCGGGTATTCAACAGAGTGATGAAATCATTGAAGCGGTTATTTCCAGCAACACCGACACGATCATTAGCGCGGGTGATAACGGTATTGATCCAGATTTAATCGGACAAGTTATCGATACCCCTGACGGATCCGTTCGAATTGTTCAAGCCCCTGATGGCACAGGACAAGCCGTTCCTAGCTCACAGACCGCAGAGCAGTTTAACAATGCAGCAAGCTTAGATGCTCAAAACAGTGTCATAGATGCACCTGTCATTGTTGATGATGCTATTGAAGAGACACTAAGCCCTGCAGCATTAGACAATCTAAATCAAGTATTTTCACCTGATGAAATAAACGTTATTAACGCCGAAATAGCAAAATTAGATCCCTTTGATAGTGAATTATTGATATCTCAATTAAATGATGGGGGTCTTCAGCGACATGAAATATTAGAGATGATTTCAATGCACGAAGGTCAGCTACCTGTGGCTATTCGAAACGCAGAATCACAAATAGTACCTGAATTAAGTGACCTTGATCAACGTATTTTAAATTCAATCGATCATATTGAAGCGGCGCCTATTGGACAACATTGGCCATCTCCAGAGATACTACCAGCTTTCGATAACGCCATCCGTGTAAGAGGAAAAACACCTGTTCAAGGTGGTGGTGGAACCCGCACACGGTGGCAACAACCTGACGGAACAATTCTAGAATGGGATAGCCAACACCATGCCGTAGAAATGTATAATAACAGAGGCGTCCATCTAGGTGAATTTGATCCTATAACAGGCCTCCCAACAAAACCTGCGGATCCAACACGGAACATTACCCCTTAAGCTAGGAACATAAATGATGTCTAGACCTTTTCCATACGAGTTAATTTATTTTTCAAAGCAATCTAACCAGCTTGAGGGTTCTAAAGCATTGCCTAATTTTACACAAGAGGATCTAATTAGGATGTTTAGCCTCCCTAAAACAGATCCTTTAGTCTTAAACTATGAAGTAAATGAAGAGCAAGCGCCAGACTTAAAAAACAAATACAATATCAATTTTCAATTTCAAAACTACAGCTATTTCATTCAGCCAATGGTTCGCTGATAGTTCTCTAGATTCACTATTTATTCAAGCAATAAAAAACGGTCTGGCGATGTGTGTCGCTTGAGACCGTGTTTTGAAAGTGTGAGTTGTGAGTGTGAGTTTAAATTGAAGTGATGTGTTTGTCCCTATTGCATAATTCTTTTTAAAAATTTGTTTTGGTTTTTTAGCGTGCAGCACCAAAGCCTTGGATGGCTTGTTTTTGCTGCATCATCAGGCGCACCTTGTTATAGTGCTCAAGCAGGCCCAAGCTACCGTGAATAACCTCTTCACAGTCTTTGTAAATGCCTTGGACTTCTTTGTTTTCCTTTAAGCTTTCAGCGTATTGCATACCCAGCACCCGCTGTACTTCAGCATTGCTTGGCATTTTTCGGCCTTTATTTTGTTGTGACATAGCTGTCATTGCTGTTGTCCATCCCCTGCTGTGCTCACGCAAATATCGTGTACCAACTTCCCCAAGTCGATAACGTAACGTGAAACATCCCCGAATATACTGTTCTGTTTCTATATAAATCTTTAAGAGATAACTGTGATTTAATGCGAACCAACCTGCCTATGGTTTTTATCTTAGCGGTTCTAACTTCCTTATCCCTTACATAAGCATAAAAACAATTTATTGCTGATTCGTTCCAGTTTATTACAGCTTGTTAACAAAGCGGGTTACGCCATAGCAAGCAAAATCAAGTGGCTACTGTTATTTCAAGGGGGTTTTGGGGATAATGGAATCTATGGCAAACACCAGCAAAACTAAAAACAAAACAGAGAGTTCTAAAAAAGAAGCGCCAAAAAAAGTCAGCAAAACAAACAGCAACGCTGCAATCAAAATTCAGGGCGCGCGGGTGAACACACTTAAAAATGTGAGCTGTGATATTCCCAAAGAAACCTTTACCGTGATTACCGGCCCCTCGGGTTCAGGAAAATCCTCTCTGGCTTTTGACACGCTTTATGCCGAAGGGCAACGTCGCTACATTGAATCGATGTCCTCTTACGCTCGGCAGTTTTTGGCTCGTATTGAAAAACCAGATGTAGAAAGCATTGAGCATGTCCTGCCTTCGATTGCCCTTGAGCAAAAAAACAGCATTAAAAACGCACGCTCTACCGTGGGTACCGCTACTGAAGTCTATGATTATCTGCGCGCGTTGTTTGCCAACATCGGTAAAACAGCATGCCATGTGTGTGGTGGCACCGTGTCTCGGTTTGATGCCAAACGCCTAGAAACCCATTTAAAAACCTATAACGATGGCGATAAGGTCTTGCTTCTGGCTGATATCAATACGCGTCAATATGATATCGATGACATTCTTACTCAAGGCTTTAGCCGTGTGTATATCAATGAAACGATGGTGGATATCGAAACCATTAAAGAGACCTATATCGAACACAGCATGATTTCTGTTGTGGTCGATCGTTTGATTATTCGCGAAGGAAAAAGCGATCAACTCAACACCCGCCTCAAAGAATCGATTGGCTTTGCCATTAATTTAAGTGGCGGTCAGTTCCATATTTTAAATCTCACCACCAAGGATGACACCGCCTTTCGTCAGGATTTTGCCTGCGTGGATTGCCTAACGGTTCATCAGGAACCCACCGCAAATTTATTTTCTTTTAATAGCCCCGTGGGTGCCTGCAGTAGTTGCGAAGGCTACGGTCGTATTATTGGGCTCGACTATGACAAGGTCATCCCCAATAAAGATCTGACTGTTCAAGAGGGTGCTATTCATCCGTTTACCATGCCGAGCAATCAAGAGTTGTTTGCAGATCTTCTAAAAGAAGCCAAAAAGGCAAAAATTCCGCTTGATACACCGTATCGAAAACTCACCGAAAAACAGAAAGCCTTTTTGATTGAAGGCAAAGGGGATTACCCCGGTATTCGTGGTTTCTTTAACTGGCTTGAAAGTAAAAAATACAAAGTCCACGTTCGCGTGATGTTGGCAAAGTATCGGGGTTATTACGAATGCCCTGATTGCGAAGGTTCTCGCATTAAGCCCAGTGCCTTAAACATCACCGTGAATGGCGCACATATTAAATCACTGTGCGATAAAAGCATCGGCGAATTACGCGCGTGGCTTGATGAACTCAAACTCGACGAGCGTGATATGGCATTGAGCAAAGCACTGCTTCGAGAGATTGATCATCGTGTGGATTATCTCAATGGTATTGGATTGTCTTATCTTACGCTCAGTCGGCAAAGCCGAACCTTGAGCGGGGGTGAAGCCCAACGCATTAATTTATCCACTGCATTGGGATGCAAATTGACCGATACCTTATATGTGTTGGATGAGCCAACGGTTGGATTGCACGCCCGTGACACCGATCGCCTGCTTGAGATACTAAGCTCACTTCGAGACAACGGCAACACCGTGTTGGTGGTCGAGCATGATCCTGATGTGATGCTGGCTTGCGATCACATTATTGATATGGGCCCTGGGGGTGGCGATGAAGGGGGTCGTATTATTTTTGAAGGCACCCCAAAAGACTTGCTTGATTGTAAGGTGTCTAAAACCGCCACGTATTTAAGTAAGCCGCCTGTTATCAAGCCTGAAAAAGCGACTACAAACGCATCAACAAAAAACGCCCTGAAAACTACGATCTCCATTAAAGGTGCGCGTGGGAATAACCTGCAAAATATTGACGTGAGCTTACCGAAAAATCAATTGGTTTGCGTGACCGGTGTATCAGGTTCAGGAAAATCCAGTCTGATTAAGCAAACACTCTATGCGGCGTATCAACATAGTAACGGGCATCACCTTGAACTGGATGAACTACCGCATACCTCACTTTCGGGCTTGGATGACTTTGAGGATGTGATTCTCGTCGATCAAACCCCACCGGGGCGCTCGGCTCGAAGCAACCCCGCCACCTTTGTAAAAGCCTATGATGATATTCGTCAGTTATTTGCCAACACTCGAACGTCACAAACCCAAGGCATCACCCCCGGTGATTTCTCCTTCAACTCGGTCGGTGGTCGGTGCGAGCAATGCGAAGGCTTGGGCACGATTACCATTGATATGCAGTTTATGGCCGACGTCACCGTGACCTGTCCTGATTGCCAAGGCAAACGTTTCACCAAAAAAGTACTGAACATTGAGTACGCCGATAAAACCATTGATGACGTGCTAAATATGACCGTGGATGACGCCGTGATGTTCTTCAGTCGCCCTGATCTTAAAGGCACCAAAACCACATCGCTCGTTAAAAAACTGATGCCCTTGGTGGCGATTGGCTTGGGATATTTAAAACTCGGCCAAAGCTCG
>CAYGPY010000034.1:0-15675 GCA_964351765.1 uncultured Vampirovibrionales bacterium | reverse complement strand
GTCTGATGGAAGGAGACAAACGAATGGCAACAGCTAATTTTATTTCTGAGGTGTGGAGCCAAAAACTGAAGCGTATCTTTGATGACGTGGTAGTTATGGCAAGCCTTGTAAACACTGATTATGAAGGTGATATCCAAAGTGCAGGTGACGTGGTTCACATTCGTACATTTGGTGATGTAACGGTGAATGATTACACTCGTGACATGACAATTTCATTCCAAGCACTTACTGATCCAATGGTTGATTTAACCATTGATCAGCAAAAGTACTTTGCTTTTAAAGTTGATGATTTGGATAAAGCACAGTCAAATATTGATATTCTAAACGGGTATGCCGGTCGCGGTGCCATTGCAATTCGTGACGTTGTTGATAGTCGCTTAGTAGGTCATCATAACGACGTGGATTCGGGCAACGTGCTTGGTACCGATGTATCACCGATTGCCTTGAGTAGTTCAAACATCTACGATTACATTACTCAGATGAGTGAAGTTCTTGATGACAGTAAAATGCCTCAAGAAGATCGTCATTTGGTGATTACACCAAAATTCAAAACTATGTTGCTTCAGTCTACCGAGTTTACACGTGCAACAAGTTTGGGTGATAACATTGTACAGAATGGTTATATTGGTAACGTGGCTGGTTTTAACGTTCACGTTACAACGAATAACCCAGCGGATAGTGGTGTTATTAACTTGATGGGTTTTCATAAAGATATGATTGCGTTTGCAAGTCAGGTAAGTAAGGTGGAAACTGTTCGTCCTTACAATATGTTTGCAGATGCTGTTAAGGGGCTGTATTTATATGGTTCTAAAGTGATTCATTCCACAGCGGGTGTTGTTTTAAAAGCTGCTGAATAATTTGTAGTTAGGAATGGAAATTAATTTGGGGTGGGTGAATGCCGTGCAATAGAGGCATCTCTTTTGCACGGCTTCATTAGCCTTTAGAGTTAAAGATTTAAAACATATGACAATAAAAAATCAACAAAGAGGAGCTGAGAAAATGTCTATATCAAGGGAAGAACAAAATATTAATGTACTTGAAACCACATTTACAAATAAATATGACGAAGATACTTATTGGGAATGTACGAACTTACAAACAGGAAGTACTTATGATGTGGGTGGTACATTGGCTAAGCTACTTGAGAAATACCCCGATGATTTTCAGTTATCACTAAAAACGACATAAGGAATGTATCATGTCTACGCTATTGCAATTGGTTAATGAAGTGTTAAGGCGAACGGGTCAAACGGAAGTTTCAACATTGCTTTCTGCTGAAACACCAGTTAAACAGACGGTCGATTTTTTAAACGAAGCTTATCAAGACATGTTGTTTCGTTTGCGAGTAAATCGTTTACAGCAAAAAATGACATTATCAACTGTTATAGATCAAGATTCATATGTATTACCGTCAACAGTTGATATTAACCACCTTCTTGGTGATTCACTTTTTATTGAAGGAGATACAGAAGCCCTTCAACAGGTTGATTATACCTACCCCGAGAAACATGGGGCCGATATTAAGGGTAAGCCCCTCGGGTTTTTTGTACGAGGTGATGAACTGGTTCTATATCCCACTCCAGATGCAGTTTATAAGGTCACTTATGAGTCAATCAAAGTACCTCTGAAATTATCTTTAGATGGAGATGTTACAGAATTGCCTGCTGAATGGGAAGTTGTATTGGTACTGGGAACTCAAACTCGTTTAGAGCGATTTCTCGGTGAACCCTCTGCTGATGAAACCTTCTTTTTATACCGAGAGGGTTTAATGCGCTTGGTTGCAAGAGGCATGACTAAAACATATTACCGTATGAAAGGCAACTATCAAGGGTGGCAGGGCTCTTAGCTCTATCAGTTATTACTTAGAGTTTATTTTAAAACTAATGATGTATATCGCTTTGCTAGGAGAACGTTATGGCAGATATGAAACGTTTTGAATTTTTTAAAAATACGGGTGGTCTAAATCTTCGTTTTAACGAGATGTTAATTGACAGTGATGAGGCTGAAACCATTGTAAACCTTCATGCTACTAGTACAGGTAGCTGGTCATCAAAAGGGATTGGTTATCAAACATTAAATGCTATACCCATTGGATCAGGAGCCGTTATTCAGCAGATTTATGATTACGTCGATTTAACTGGACAACAGTACATGGTTGTTGCCGCAGGGTCTGAAATTTATGAGATGGAATCGGGTAATGGTTCAGTTACATCTATTGGTAGTGGCTTTAACGAAAATGGAAATTTTGATTTCATGACGTTTAAAGGTCTTTTAATTGGATGTAATGGTAAAGAAGTACCTCAGAAATGGGACGGAACTAATACCTTTGAGTCACTTGAGGGCTGGCCTCCAGAAATTGCAGGTGTAACTATTGGACACCCTGCTTTTGGTGAAGTTTTTTCGAATCGTGTTGTGTTTGCAGGTGATAGTGAAAACCCATCGATGTTGTACATTTCTGAATTAGAAAACCCAGAAAATTTTACACCCGATACCGGAGCAACATCAGCTGGTGCCATACAGGTTTCCCCTGGTGATGGTGAAAGCATTACGGGTTTAAAAACATTGTTTTTGCCTGTCGAAAATGAAGAAGTATTGGTTGTCTTTAAAGATAATTCGACCTATGTTTTATCGGGTAAAGATGCAAATTCGTTTACATTACAAAAAATATCAGATGAATTTGGAGTTGTAAATAACCGTAGTATTGTCCTTATTGGTAACGAACTCATTTTTCTTTCTAAGGAAGGTGTTACGTCTCTATCAACGGCAACTGTCCAAGGTAATATAATTACAGGGTTTTTATCAGATAAAATTCGTAAATTAATTAATAATATGAATACAAATAAACTCGAAGAATGTTACGTTATTCATCTTCGTAACCGTCAAGAAGTATGGTGGTGTATTCCTTCTGGGAGTTCTACAAAGAATCAAACAATTCTGGTAATGAACTATGCACTGTCTAACGCCTGGAGTGTTCGTGAGGGTATTGTTTCATCGTGTGGTTCAGTCATTAACGGAAAACTATATACAGGGACTTATGACGGCAAAGTCAATCAGCAACTTCAGGGTAATACTTATAATGGTGAAGCAATACAATGGCGTTATAAAACACCTTATTACGATTTGTCATCGCCTCACGTCAGAAAACGTATTAATAATATTGACTTGTTTTTCAAGCAAATTTCACAAACGGATATAACCGTTTTGTCATCTTGGGATTTCAAACGTAATATTCAGGAGCGAGAAGAACGAGTCTTGAGTATTCCACCCGCTATTTTATCTACTGAATATGATTCAGCAACTTACGGAACAGATTATTTTAATATTACAGGGACATCTGTCTTAAAAATGATTCCATCAGGGTCAGGCAAATTCTTTCAACTCGAGTTTAGTGGCTCTGATGTGAATAAACCTGTTGAGATCGAAGGGTGGACAATGTCTGCAATTTATGGAGGTCAACGATAATTATGTCACAACTATCACGATTAAAAGATTCGGAGATTTCAAACGGAAATCTCATTAATGCCGATGACTTAGATTCAGAGTTTAACCAATTGGTCAGTGAATCAAATGATCAAGACGATCGGTTGACTGACATTGAAAGTAATCCAATGACTATTAATGGTGTTAAAACATTTTCATCATCACCTAAAACCGATGCTATTGAAGAACGCACTGCTGACAATGGTATTGATATTGACGGTGTTACTCTCAGAGACAGTAGTGTCAAAATAGCAACGGCAACTAATCCTTCAGATTTAGAAGATGGCATGCTCTGGTACAACACGACGAATGATAAATTTAATTTGAGAACAAATGGTAGCACTAAATCAGTGGCTACTGAAAGCTATGTGCTAGAAAATGCAGGTATTCCAAAAGGATATTTGTCACCATTAAGCAAAGCGCCCTTATATACCAGTGTGCTTTCTTTAACCATCCCTGCTTTTTACGGCGTCGATAGCACTGGTGCCCACGGGATTGATATTACATCAAGCCAGCTTATAGCGATTAACTCTAGTGGGTTGAATGGTTTGGCGACAGATGCTATAGAAACCATTAGTACTTGGTATTACTTATATGCGATTAAAGACATTTATTCGGTAACGCCAACGCCCGGTTATTTATTGTCCCCTAAAAATGTTGCTGGAGGTGATACATTAACAGGTTTACCTGATGAAAAAAGCGGTTTGCTATCAGGGACTGTCTCTACCACGGTTGGCGTAGATACAATTACCGGAGATAGTACCTCATTCACATCTGATTTTGCGGCAGGCCAAAAAATTAATATTACTTCTGGTGATGTGTTGACAATTCAGTCGGTGGATTCGGATACGGTGATGACAGCGACAGCCAACGCTACAGTTGCGTCAGCTGGAGCAACGTTCGAACGCTTAAGTCCTTATAACCGTTATCGTCAATTGCCTATTGCAATTCGTAATGATGCATCCGGTGATTTTATTCCTTGGCAAGTGGCTTCAGGATGGCCTTACCGACCTGAGATTAATTATTTGATCGATACGAGTTACTATTCGGCTGGATGGCAAGATGGTCCTAATAATGTTTTGAGTAACGGCACTGCAACGACAGCCACGGATGTTGATCTGTCTGATTTTATTCCACCATTAGCACAACGAGCTGTATTACATCTATTAAATTATGGTAATACCAGCTTTGGTAATATTGAGTTGATTGAAAAAGGTGGTAGTGAAACAAAACGTTTTATGAGTGGCTCTTCGGGTGCTCTGGCAACAAGTCACCAATTGACACTTAAGACAGATTCGAGTCAAGTGATTCAATATAAAAATAACAATATTATCGGCACTGGTCTTGATGTGACGGGTTACGTTGTAACGGAGGTATAAATAGATGGGGTTTTATTTAAAACGTTCTGAAACAGAATACAGCGACTACATGCCTCGCGCACAATCTAAACCTACCGATCGGCCTGATGGAACTTGGACTGAGGGTGAACCAGAAGGTTTAATCGTTTATCAGGTTCAATCACTTCAAGATAGGATTAAAGACGCATTTGCATCTTACGAATATTTATTCTCAGGAGTAGATAGACTTCCTTGGGATATCCGGCAACAGTTATGTGATCTTGAAATGTATTTGAAAATGTACTCTCAACGAAATGTAATTGAAGCCATTCAATCAGAAATTCAATCTTTTTCAATTGGTTCAAAGAGAAAAGACGTTTCACCTTCTCAACGAACGAGTGTTGAAGGATTAAAGGCTGATTTACTAGTTTTATTGATGTAATGAAGAGGTAATCAAAATGAAGAAGTTTTTTACGACCCTTTTTCTGGGTCTACTATTAGGATGTTTTAACTCTGTATACGCATTGAGTGGTGATGTTAAAACCTTGGTTGACTGTGGCAAAGATGATGCCAATACGAGTATCACTGTTGCCTCAGCAGTTACAAATCGAAAATTTAGAATTATGGGACTGTTTTTATCAACGGATTCAGCTGATGAAATTCTTCTGAAAACAGGCGTATCCACCAAGTTGGGCTTGCATCTTGCTGCTAATTCAGGCCTGTCCCAAATACTTTATCCCCTTTCAGTGGATGGCGTAGACAACGAAGCTCTAACAATATCTAAATCAGCTTCTACTGATTTACATTACTGTGTATGGTATTCAGAGGAGTAAGCAATGAAATACTTTTTGATTTTTTATATTGCAATTGTTTTACTTCTAGAGCCCCTTGCACATGCTGGTTTGTTTGGTTCTAAAACATACGGCGGCGGAATCTCTATGCCTGCTGGTATATCGTCGCCTGTCGAAATACCAAATTTGTATGCTTGGTATCCCGCTAATGCTGACAACGTGAATATCCTGTCTGGGAGTGATGTAAATTATATTTATGATACTTCGGGAAATAGTCGCCACCTTCAGGCTGGTTCTTCGTCAGCATATCCTGATTTTATGCCATCATTTTTCTCAACAGGTCGGGATGCAATTTATTATAATAACGTTGGTAACTTAACCGCCAACACTGCAAATTATGATTCTGTTGATGATAACGATGAAATTACAGTTTGTGCTTACGCTCAAATGACAAATAGTGATGCCTCTAGCTCGATTTTAACGTTGACACAAAATAGTAATATTAATTCAGGTATCGATTTTGGTTTGACTGGAAGCGGGAGCTGGTATTTTCGCTCATGGTCAAATGGAAGTTATCAACAAGATCCCTTTGTTGGTTCATTTCCAATGACAGAACCGCAGCTATTTTGCATGCGTTTTGATGGCAATGTAGATGGTGACCCAAGTGACGGAAATGTTCAGATATGGGTTGATGGAATCCTCCAGTCAACAATGACCGGTGCTGGGGCATTTAATAATAATATCAATCGGGCCTATTGGTTTGGTAGTCCAAGCGGTACCTATCGATTTGATGGTTATGCGGGTGAATCGTTAATTTATGACCGCGCCTTATCGGATGATGAGATGGAAGGCTTAATGGAATATATGTTGCGTAGTTATTTGCTGGGCTCATCATTAGAAACTCGGCCTAATAACATTGTTGTTCAAGGTGATTCATTAAGTGTTAATCCGGGTTCTGGTGGCTATAGCTCTTGGCAAGAGCAATTAGAAGTTACATATTCGAATGAATTCTATAAGAATAAAGCCACAGCAGGTGGTACGTGTTCAAATATGGCTTCTAATTTATACGAGATAGATGTCTCTTATAATGCATCGGCAAGATCGAATAAGCTTTTTTTATTGTGTGGCACAAATGATATTAATACGGGTGTGACAGCTCTAAATACAATACCTCATATTCAAACACTGGTTAATCGTGCTTATTCAAACGGTTACAGTGATGTTTATGTAATGACTATTCCAGAGCGGGGTGGTAGTTATGACACGGAGCGATATGCTTTCAATGCCCTCATTGTATCTAATTCAAGTGCTTATAACTATACGGTTGTTGATCTTGCTTCTGAGCCTGAATTTGATTCAAATGGTGATGAATTAAACACAACCTATTATTATGATCAAGTTCATTTTACGACAGCTGGACATACAATCATTCACGATGCATTAACAGCATACATACAAATGTAAATTAATTAAAATTGAATAAAGGAAAATATTATGCTGAATTTTATTGAGAAGGCTCTAAAATCAAGTGTAATTTTAGTTTCAGTTGTTGCACTTGTCGGTTGGCACTTCAAAATTCCAGAACTGTTTACATGGCATCATGATTATGTCCCGATGCAAGCCAATACAGCGCTTAGTTTTTTAATATCCGTATTGGCAACGGTTTTTATATCAACGCGTAGAGGTGCTTTCTTTAGTTTTTTCTTAATATTTTTTTCCTTGTTGATTTTACTTCAAGATGTATTGTCAGTTAGCTTTCATCTAGATTCACTATTTTTCGAACCTTTTTATACTTTTAAAGTGATAAATCCGGGACGTATGGCACCTAACACATCTGCTTGTTTTATTGCTTATGGGCTCTTTTTATTAATTAACAAAAATCTAAAGCTTAGTGCTTTTTTACTTGGTATTGTTCATGGTACGGCCTTAGCAACGGCTATTGGTTATTTGTTTGATATTGCTTTGGCCTATGAGTGGTTTTATAAAACAGGGATGTCGCTACCAACAGCCTTAAGTTTCGTGTTTTTAAGTCTTCTAGGCTTTGTTTATCTATTACCTCGAAATTCGTTATACCGATGGGTTCCAATTGCTATATCAACTGTGGGCTTTATTAAATATGCTATTCTTAGTACCGCATTATATCAAGATGAACCACCTGAAGTTGTAAGTGTCTTTCTTTTCTACGGTCTTTTAACGAGTTTGTTTATGGTTGTAGGGTCGCTGCTCTTTGTTTTAAAGAAAAAATCAGACCTCGAACTTGCTTCTATATATAAAAAAATGGAGGCTATTCAACATGACTGAAATGGAAGTGTTTGATCAAATTACTCGTAATCCTTTTTCAGCTTTGATTATTTCTCTCGGGGGTATTTACTTTATTTGGGGACATATGCGAGAAATTCAAAAGAAAGCTGATAAGGCGAACGATAAAATTATTGATTTTCTTAAGGCTGAAAATACTGTTTTAAGAGAAAGTTTGGAGGGTCGAATTTTTGAGAAGCTATCAAAAATTGAAAATGATTTGAGGGGTTAATCGTATGAGTTATTTTACTAAAGCCAATCTTCGAATGAAGCTGACACCAAATTTTTCATTATCAGAATTTGCAATGCCTGATGCTATTAGTGAGCTGACGCCAGAAATACTATTACAAATTCAATTTGTAGCACAACGTCTTCAGGTTGTTAGAGATCTGCTAAGCAAGCCAATTGAAATAACCAGTGGTTGGCGAACTTTAGAGCATAATAAAAGTGTGGGCGGTGCTCGGTATAGTTACCATGTAAAAGGTATGGCTGCAGATCTTATAGTGGTGGGAATGTCGCCGAAAAAAGTACAAGCATTTTTAAAACATTGGTCGGGTGGTATGGGATGTTACTCAACATTTACTCATTTAGATACGCGATCAAAAAAAACACGCTGGTAGAACTTGTTCTTAAGACAAGTAATTCTATATTCATTGAGTCGTAATGACCAATTATCAACGTGTTCAATTACAGGTAATACGATCTCTATATAAGGAGAATGTGATGGGAATAGTAACTAAAATTGTTGGAAGACTAATGGGTGTAACCCTTGGTAAGGAAGCTGCTTTCGGGCTTACTTTATTGAGTCTAATCCGCGAGGCAATTCAGAAAAAAGAAAGTAAGAACTTATCTGCATTTGTTTATGACAGATTGCCTGATGAGTGGAAAGCACCTGAAGGCCCTACGACGGAACGTGAATTTGTAGCTTTGATTAAAACTGGTGAAGAATTCTTACGTCGTGTTATTGAAGTGACATCAAAGTAGTGTTCCGAATTTAATTAAATTTTCTCTCTGTTGAATAAGCTTGTTTGAACCTCTCCCTGATTTAAACAAGTAGCCCGGCCTTTTAAGGTCGGGCTTTTTTTTGTGACGATGTAAGTTATTTATACCAATTGAATAACTGAATGATCGGCAAGTGTAAACTGATGCGTCACTGTTTCTGATTGGGGTTTAGCAATGGTACAGTTTTTACCGAGTAAGCTATTTTCTATCACACCGTTGATATTGCTAATAACACAGTTTTCAAGTAAGACACTATTTTGAATATGGCAATCGTTCAACGTACATCCCGAACCTATGCTGGTGTTCTTACCGAGCGTGGTATTGGTTATTTTACAGTTATCGCCAATGGCAACAGGCCCTTCTAGCGTGCAGTTGGTTAGCGTGCTGTTTCTACCAACGTGAACAATGCCACTCACTTTATTGCTGGCATCCATACCGACTATATTTGATTTTAGTTCGTTTAAGACAACTTGATTCGCTTCTAAAAGGTCATCTTTTTTACCTGTGTCTAGCCACCATCCTTCGTGAACTTGAGAGCTAACAGCTTGATTTGTATTGATAAGTTCTTGAATCGCATCCGTAATTTCAAGCTCACCACGCCAACTGGGCTTAATTGATGCAATGGCTTTGAAAATACTGGCTCTAAACAGATACACGCCAATGAGTGCTAAGTCAGATTTGGGCTCTTTGGGTTTTTCTACGAGTTTAATAACTTTGTTGTTCTCGTTGAGTTCGGCAACACCAAAAGAAGACGGATTCTTAACGCGTTTCAGTAAAATAGAGGCTTCATTATTTTCGGATAAAAATGTATTAATTTGCATTGAGAGATCGGCGTTGATTAAGTTATCACCAAGATACATAATAAAAGGTGAGTCTTCCAAATAGTCCTCGGCAATTTTAACGGCATGAGCAAGACCTTCGGGTTTGTCTTGAAGAATAAAGGTTGTATCAATGGATTCTGTTTGCTGTTGGCTCCATACTAAAACCGATGATTGAATGGCTTCACCTGTTTCGGGGCTAATGATGATACCAAAATTACGGACACCACCAAGGTAAAGACTGTCTAGGGCATAGTGAAGAATGGGCTTGTTTGCAACAGGTACGAGTTGTTTTGCCATTGCATAAGTTAAAGGACGCAGGCGTGTGCCAGAGCCACCGGCTAGGATGAGTGCTTTTATGCTTGGTTTTCCTGATGATCGAGATTGTGTTGCGCTGGGCATGGGCCATCGATTCCTTTGATAAAGTCGTTAAAGGCAATCCATTGAACGTTAAAGTTAAGACGCCGTTTAGGTTGAAGTAGTGCTTTTAAACCATCACGTAATAAACGAAAGGCCGAATATATAGCTAAAGGGATTTTATCTTGAACACTTGCGTATTGGAACAGGACCTTGAGTCGGTTACGGTGAAAATAATATTGTGTGGCAAAGCTTTTCTTGCCTGTTGTTGCGCCTTCTTTGTGATACACACGTGATCCAATGGCTAAAGTGACGGGATAGTTTTTTTCACGCGCTCTGAGGCAGAACTCACTGTCTTCAAAATAAAGAAAGTAGGATTCATCCATCAGACCAATCCGTTTAAATAACGATGTTGGAATGAGCATACTAGCACCACTAACGCATTCAACAGACATCCCGTTTTCAAGTTCGGTTTCTTTGTAGCCTTTGGTACCACCGGTTAACCAATTGATTTGAGTCCCAACCATTTGGTATTGTTTATCAGGATATAAAAGTAATGAACCCGTGATACCCCCTGTTTTTTGAGCTTCCTTCACAAGGTTAGTGAGTGCCGAGGGGCCAACTTCTGTATCGTTATTGAGAAGCCAAATGTAATCGGTGGGTTTATAATTTTCTAAATCTTTGTCATTTTTGCGTTCTAGTACTTTTTTAATGGCAAGGTTATTACCGCCACTGAACCCTAGGTTGATGTCAGAACAAATTAATTCAAATTTAAAACGAGAAGCTTTGAGTAGTTCAATTGAGTCATCACCCGAGTTATTATCCACAACAATAATATCTTTGCTGGCATAGTCCAGAGTCTGAAAACTTTCTAAGCAAGCCAGCGTGTCATTCGCACCACGATAATTAACCAGCACAATGGTCACATGAGGGGCTAACATCGCTTCAAGCGCTGCCTTAGATGTGGATTGGCTATCTTTTTGACCAAAATGTGTTTGAGTGGATGTGGGTGAACTCACGATAATGTGGTCCTGTAGGTATTAAGTGCATTGCTTCAATAAACGCCAAACAAGGTACGGAATTGCTTATTTTAGGGATGCATTGAGTGCTTTGACTAATTTAGCCGCATCAATCTGCATAACACGTGCTGTTGCTGATAGGTTTTCGTGCTCTAGAGCCTTGTAGCCATCCACATGAATATGAAAGTCCTGAAAGACGTTTTTTGTTTCAGGGTGGGCTTTAACAATATCGGGAATGGTCATTTCGGCGTGAATGGTATCGCTCATTTGAGTAGTACTCCGTAACTATTTAAATCTAGAATTGTGTTGTGATTAAAAAGGGGCATTTGCCTCTTTGTTTGAATTATTTACTGGGGATTTGTCAGTCTGATCCAAATTATCCCTGATTCCGCCCATACCTGCAACAATGGCTTCCATCATTGTACTGGCTTCATGTGTATTAATGGGCTTTGTCGTGTTTTTGGCCGCTTTCTTAGGTGCCTTCGGTTCGTCTCTGTCCACCTCTTGCTCTGGCATGATGATGTGATCAAAACCAATGCGTTCTGCTTCTCTAATGCGTTGGTCCAGAAGTCGAACAGATCTAATTTCACCCGTTAAGCCAATTTCACCGCACACAACCGTCCCTTTTTTAACGGGCACGTTTTGATAACTGCTAATCATGGCTAGTGCAATACCTAAGTCAGCGGCGGGTTCATCAATACGAATGCCGCCCACCACGTTAATATAAACGTCTTGTTGAGAGAAGTTTAGACCGATACGTCGTTCTAGTACGGCTACAATTTGGTTTAAGCGTCCTTGTTCCACGCCATTAGCAACACGCCGTGGGCTAGAATAGGTTGATTGGCCAACCAGAGCCTGAAGTTCCACTAGGATTGGCCGTGTGCCTTCCATTGTGGCCACAACAATGCTGCCGGGGTGGCGACGATGCATTTCGCCGCTTAAAAACAATTCGCTTGGGTTGGTTACTTCCTTAAGACCACCGGCCATCATTTCAAAGACGCCAATCTCTTGGGTGTTACCAAAGCGGTTTTTAACTGTTCTTAGAACACGCAGATTTTTATAACGATCACCTTCAAAGTACAGAACAGCGTCAACTGTGTGTTCTAAGATTTTTGGCCCTGATACCTGACCATCTTTGGTTACGTGGCCAATTAGAAAAATAGTAATGTTTAGGGACTTTGCCACATCCATTAAGAGGCCCGCACATTCGCGGATTTGGTTCATGCTACCCGGTGTGCCTGATAGTTCAGGATGGTAGACGGATTGAATACTATCAATCACCACAACCGGTGGTTTGCTTTTACAGAGTTCCTGAACCACTTTAAGAATATTGGTTTCAGGAAAAACCAGAATTTTGTCACTCTTTAAATTAAGTCGTTCAGCACGAAGTTTGATTTGGTACGGGGATTCCTCGCCAGCCACATACATCACTTGCCCACAGGTCTGACTCATAGACTCTGCTGATTGAAGCATAAGTGTTGATTTACCAATACCCGGATCGCCACCAATCAAAATATACGAGCCTGGCATAACACCCCCACCAAGGACTCTATCGAGTTCTGGATAACCAGAGGAGAATCGTGCAGAATCTTCAGCTTTTACTTGTGAGAGCGGTGTGGGCGTCGTATCCTCGCGTTGAATAAAGCGATCTAAAACAGAAGTACGCTTTTGTTCTTTTCCTGCGGTGAGCAAGTCAGAAGAAGGTGCAATGGACGCTTCAATGGTTCCCCAGCTAGAACACTCAGGGCATTTGCCTAAATAAGAAGCAGTGACATAGCCACAGGCAGTACACTCATAAGATGTTTTAATTTTGGCCATTTGAAAAGCTTTCTCTCTATATTCGTCTGGGTACATTCCCATTGATACATCTATTATAGAAAAAGCAGGCCCATTTATTGGCTTTCACTAACAAAAAATTACAACAGAGATGTTGTAATTAATAGAATGATAGGCGAATAACCTCAGAGGTAATTAAATAACCTAGAAGCCAACTTAAAAGACGTCGTCATAGTCCTTAAGCACAATCACTTCCTCGGCATCAACATAATGCGGTGCGTCTTGAGCTATAGGTTGACGTTGACGTGATGGGGCAACAACGGGTTGTTGTGCTTGAGGTGCGGAGGCATAACGAGAAGTGCTTTTAGAGAAGTTAGGCAAGTCAACGTTTGGATTGCTTGTAGGGACTTGCGTAGAGGGCTCGTTGTAAAACGGCTCATCAGCGTAGTCTGGCGTTTGTGGCGCTGGACGTTGTTGTTGAGGTTGCGCTGGGCGACGTTCAAAGCCAAGTTGCTGTTGAACACCTTGAGCTTGTTGCGCTGCTCGGTCACGTTCTATGCTACGTGGTTGAACAAGGGCTTGTTGCTGAGGTTGATTAGCAGGCGCATTGGCGGGTCTCGCTTTTGGAGCCATATATTTTTCAAACGCGCTATCCGCTTGTTTTAATACATCAGGGGTGCGTCCAGCAGGTTTTTTACGGCTGTTGGAGGCCACTTTTCTAGCGCCTTGACGCTTTGAAGCTTCAACATAGGCACTGGTTGAACCGGTCGCCTCTGGACGAGGTGCATTGGGTTCGTCATCAACTTGAATAGGTTTGCGAACAGCTTGTTTTGAGACTGGTTTAGGTTGAGGCACTGGTGCTGCTTGTGGCTTAGCGTTACCACTTAAAGACGCAACCGCTTTTGGTGTATCACTGGGAGAAAGCGTACGCTTTAAGAAGGGATCACCAAGCAGTTCACTAATCACGTCATCGGCACTCTGGTGTGGGCTAACATCGGTGATAAATGTGGTGGTGTAGGGTGATGTAGCAACCACAAAACGCTTTTGATTCACTTCAACAACGTGTAAGTCATTGTCTTGCGTTAATGGGGTTGTTTTTAAAACGGTGATGTCGTCTTCGTGTGCACCAATAACAGCACCCATTGCTGGGGTTGCTTGTGCTACGGGATTAACGTGGCTGATTTTAGCCGGTGCATTAAACGATTCGGCAACAGGTGCTTTTGTAGCAGTGCGATCAAAGCCAAGGTTAGCAGGAGCGGTAGGAGTTGTATTGGGCTGTGGTGCAGGTTTTGACTTAAGAGGATGAGGTTTTTCCTGAATCGGCTGAGAAGGAGGCTGGCGCAGTGTGTGTTTATCAATAATGTCTTCTTCAGCTGGAATTGTATCAATATTAAGGCCTTTGCTTGGCTTGTCCTTTTGCAGAAGGAGAAAATCTAAGGTCGCCTGATCATCGTTAGGATCAAAGTTCAGATCGGCATTTTGTGATTTATGTTGCCGCTTGTTGCCCAATAAACCACCAATACCAATAGCATCTGAACCTGCATTTGGGTTTGATTTTGAGTCTAGTCCAAGCTTGGATAACAGTGAATTATTTCTAGAGGTCCGCTTCTCTGTGTCGTCACGCATTGGTCTTTCTTGTTGACGAGCTTGTTGGTTTTTAGGAAGAGGAATACCTGAGCTGTATAATGAACGCTTATCTTGAGGTTTGCCGTCGGTAATATCTTCGATGTGACGCGTTTGATGCTTTTGCTTCAAATTATTAAAGAACACAGGATAGCGCTGCATAAGACGAGGTAGAAGCCATTTTAAACTGGCAACAACCATAATCAGAACCAACACTAATGAGAGCATCACACGTAAGATAATGCCTTTTAAATCGGTACCACCTTCGGCAAGGGGCTGTTCAACTGTGGTGTCAATGGCATTCAATTCAAAAGCGTCATCAGCATGTTCATCTTCTAATCCAAAGAATTCACCTTCTTCTGCGCCAATGGGTACACCGTCTTCACCGAGCTCTTGAAAGAGTTCGCCTTCATCAGTGGCTAATGTGTTTAGTTCTTCATCATTAGTGGCTGGAGTTGGTATGGGTTGAGCGGCCACTTTTTTGGGTTTGGATTGTTGAGTGGTTTTGCTCGCTGTTTCAACAGGTTTTGCACTCGGTGTTTTTGCAGGTACGGGTGCTTTTTTAGCTATCGTGGGCTTTACTGCTGGTTTAACAGGCACCTTGGCAGTTGCTTTAGGTTTAGGCGGTACTGCTTTTGCGGTTTTAATGGTGGGTTTTGCTGGTGGTGTTGGTGCTTTAACTGCCTTGGTAGGCTTTGGGTCTTGAATTTGAATGTTGGGTACAGGCGTTAACGTTAATCGAGGACGTTTTAATACTGATGTCGCGTTGCTCCCGGTTTTTAGGGCCTGTTGAATATCAGACTTTTGAACCGATTGTATGTTCATATAAACTTGATCGGTTTCAATGGTAATAACTTTACCTTTGCCGTTATTTCGGGTGTTTACTAACAGCGCTTTTTCTAGAACAGGGGCAATGGTAACGCCGTCCGCGTTATCGGGTACATAAATGCTCATTTTGCCGCCACTGCGCTTGATGTTAATATCCGGCATCAATGAGGGATCGATGGTGACGGTGATGTTGTCTTCAAAATCTTTGGAGATAATAACTTGCTTGTTCTCAGCAAATGCTTTTAAGTTAAGCGCTGCATAGAAAAGCCCGCTTGCCAGACAAACGCCGAATGCCAGTACCACGGCAATGTTACGAATAAGGCGTTGGCGAATGATAGTGTGGGTT
>CAYGPY010000033.1:0-15694 GCA_964351765.1 uncultured Vampirovibrionales bacterium | reverse complement strand
TTCATCGTAGAAGCTAGTAACATCTAGACGGTTTACATTTACTTCATTAATCAACAACTGAGCGTATTGCGCCTCGATATCAATCTTCATCGACTTGGCAAGGTTTTGCTTGCTGGCGTTGGTTGCCATAAACAACCCACCAATGGCCACCGTAAAAATCGACATGGCCACCAGAATTTCAACCAAGGATTGACCAATGGTTTTTGGCTGTTTTAGATTGTAAGTAGAAATGGTCATTAAAAATAGAAACCACAACTCGGTTACTTATGGTCGGCCACCCATTTGTCATAAAAGGATTGGCCAAAGGCTTCGTCGCAACTTAGTTCGTCACATTTTTGTTTGGCGGTTTTTACAATGCAGGTGTCATCTTCCACCATAAAGAGAACACTGTCCCCGTTTACGGCAATGCTATCGGCGTTGGGTGCCGTTTTAATATCGTAGAAGATAAGTTTCATCCATAACCTGTCATCAATATAAGCTTGGCCGGTTGTGCCATTGGTCATAATATCGTCATGCTGAAAGCCCGACGTAACATGATCGGTTATCTCTCCTTCGGGGTCGACTGCGCGATCACCATAAAAATACAGAAGTGTATTATCGGGGTAAACCATGCGCTCTTGGCCCGCTACGGTATCGTTATAGGATGCGGCACTTTCCCAGTTTGGTAAAAAGAGTTTCCAGCCGCGATAGGCATTTTTGGTTGTGTTTGTTTCAGGTAGGGTTACATGGCAGTTACTACCACAATCGGTATTGTCACTGGGTAGCTCACTCTGGTCGTCGGTATAAACATATTCGTATCGGCTGTCAGTAGTGTCGTAGTACTTTGCATTAAATGGACCGCTGCCATATTTAGAGCGGGTAATATTACACGCCGCACTAAGGTGTTTAAAAAAGTCATGGGCTTTTCTACCCAGCTGATCATCATCGTTGGGGTTCATACCAATTACTTTACTAATGCCAAAGGCCGCAATCACACCAAACAGGGTGATCGCAATTAAAATCTCAACCAGCGTCACGCCTAAAAATTTACGAGCATGTTTTCGCTGCTGAGTTTCTTTGATCGACGTATTAAAAAATCCATTCATCTGCACTGAACCAACCATCTCTTTTTTACTTAAATTGGGGGTAATAAGCCCCTTCATACATCTTAACGTATTATCGGGCAAAAGGCGAAAAACTTGAGGGCAATATTGTTAAAGATAAAATGCGCAAAAAAAATACCGCAATCCCTGCGGTATACAAATGGTTAGGAAGAAGTTAAGGAAGGAAAGAAGAGAAGAAGAGGAAGTAGTCTGAACCGATTGACATTTATGTAATGCCACAACTTAAATATATATAAACAAAATATACATAAACGGTAATATTTATTTACATTAGATATCTTAAAATGTCTTCCCTGAGACCCTAAAACGTGCTTGAACAGACCGCAAATGAAAGCCCAACAGGTGAGAAAAACCTGTTTTTATGCTATACAAACAGATGTAAACTTATCTAGCCTTTATTGCTGTAACCCTCTCTGTGAAAGGAACCTCACTTGATGACCGCCACTGCTTCGTCCACGTTTGACGTGAAATCATTGTATTCTGACTACTGTGCGAATATGGAAACCTATATTATGTTTCGTATTGCTCAGCGTGTCGTGGAATTAACCCCTGAGCTTGAGGCCAAGGGACGCGCACCCATCAAGATGAGCATTGGTGCGCCAACGCAACCGCCACCAAAGGCATTGGTGGACTACTTTAAGAAGGTATTGGATGAGCCTGGGATTAATACGTATTCCGTACCCAAGGGCGAAAAATTCTTTCGTGATGCAGTATCAAACCGGATGAAATCGCGCTTTGGTGTGGACATTGATGCCAATACCGAAGTGACCTCGTTGGTGGGTTCTAAAGAGGGTCTGGGCAACTTCTTCCGCACGTTGATCACCCCTACAATGGATATGAAAAATCGTGACATCATTATGGCACCCGATCCCGGTTACGCCAGTTATAAAGACGCGATTGAGGTTGCTGGTGGCCGTTGCTACCCTGTGCCACTCACGCTTGAAAATAGCTATATGCCAGAAATGGAAGGCATTCTAGAGCAACTTAAATCAGATGGTTTTGATCCAAAGAAAGTAAAAGCGCTCATCGTAAACTACCCAAGCAACCCTATTGGTGCCACATGTACGTTTGAATATTACGAGCAAATCGTTGCCTTCTGCCGCAAACATCATATTCTACTGATCAGTGATATCGCTTACGCTGAGATGGTTTTTAAGGGCGAAGAAAAGCCACACAGTGTGCTTGAAGTAGATGGCGCCATGGATTTGGCGATTGAATTTCACTCCTTAAGTAAGCCCTATGCGATGACCGGCTGGCGAATCGCTTTTGCCGTTGGAAACGCTGATGCAGTGGGCATCTTGGCGAAGGTTAAAGGCACTTTGGATAGCGGTATTTTTAAGGCGATTCAAAAGGCAGCCGCCTTTGCACTCACTGAACCAGTCTGTGAGGACTATATTCAGGACGTTCTGGATATTTACGAGGCCAATCAGAACTTGATGCTTGACGGATTCCGTGAGCTGGGCTGGCCTGTGGACGCCATTAAACCACCTCGCGCCACCTTCTATTTCTGGTTGCCAATTCCGCCAAGATACAAGTCCTCAGTAGATTTTGCTAATGAGATGCTTGAGAAAGCGGGGATCGTTGTTGTGCCGGGCGTGGCCTTTGGTCAGCAAGGTGAAGGGCATTTCCGGATGTCGTTGGTCAACCCAGAAAAAGAACTCAACGACGTGCTTTCTCGTATGAAAGAAGATGGATTTACATACGAATAAAAATAATATTCTCGTTTTTCGAGCGTGATTTTATTTCTGAAAATCCGAAAAAAGTGCTAGATAACGCTAAAAAAAGCACTCAAAAACACATCAAAAACGGTCAAAAACAGCTCAAAAATGCTCGTTTTTTGACCGTTTTTTGATTTTCAGAAACGCCTTGTTGTAACAAACCAGCAATATGCCCCTTTAGCAAACATTGTTTTTTGCCGAAGGAGTTATATCAGGATAGTACTCTAATTTTCGAATGCTTTATTTGGTATTCGTGTTTAACGATATTTTTTATTTGTTAACGTGTGGCAACAGCGAATCGAGACCCCAGTTATGAAGTCGCAACGACAACGTGATATTGCTTTAGGTATGGCCGTGGTGGCGTTTACCTGTTTGATTATCTTGGTTGAAAATCAAACGGCGCTTGATGATGGCGTTCGTGTCGTGGCGGGTTTAAGCCTGTGTGGTATGGCCATTATTATGATGCGCCAAGTAGAGCGCTTCGTTCGAGATAAATAAGCTTTTATAAAAAACCGATCGCTAAAGCACGCCTCGGCGTTCTTGATCGCGTTCGATGCTTTTGAACAGCGCTGTGAAATTTCCTTCGCCAAATGCGTGGTGATTTTTGCGTTGGATCATCTCGATGAAGATCGGCCCAAATAAATTTTTACTGAAAATTTGAAGCAGGTAGCCCTTTGGATCGCCATCCACTAGTACCTGATGGCGCTTGATGTGATCTCGATCTTCGGTAACCTGAGGCACACGCTGAAAAGCTTCCTCATAGTAGTCCGCGTCAATATCGAGGGTGGGAATGGCGTTATCGAGCTTGTCGAGTGATGCCAATAAGTCGGTGGTGGCAAAAGCAATGTGTTGGATTCCCGCACCATGATAATCTCGCAGGTATTCTTCGATTTGTGATTTGCTTTCGTTGCCCTCGTTAATGGGGATCGAAAACGTGCCGCACGGTGATTTAAGCGCAAATGACGTGAGTCCTGTTTTTTGCCCTTTGATATCAAAATACCGAATTTCAGTGAAGCCAAAAATGGATTTATAAAAATCGGCCCAGTAGCTCATGGTGTTTTTGTACACGTTGTTGGTCAGGTGATCGATAAACAAGAACCCTTTGTCTTCAACAATCTCAGGGTTATCCAGATTGGTAAAGCCAAGGTCACCCAAGTAATTTTCAGAATCAATAAAGTATAAAATGCTGTCACCAATACCATAAATAGCAGGCACATCAGTAAAGACAGGTGCCCCTACTTTGCCCGAGTTAAAGGGTGTTGCACCCCGTTCAACAGCAAGCTCGTAGGATTTTTTTGCATCGTTGACCCATAAGCCCATTGCACATGCGGAGTGGCCGTGTTGCTCGGCAAAGGCACGTTCGTAGCCTGTTTCACCGTGGCTCAGTAATACGTGGATGCCATTTTGACGGTAAAAATCAATGTTGCATTTCGTTTGGTGCATCAATCGAGAGAAGCCAAAATCCTTCAGCACACTAGCCACATAGCCCGAATCAAGGCTAGTCATATGCAAAAACGCAATTCCTTTAATCCCCACCGGGTTCTCAGGCGTAATCTCACCCGAAGATTGAGGCGCTACGGTCATCTTGTCAGTACTCATCGTGCTGATGTCTCCCTCGTTAACTTCTTTTGTTTAGCATATCAAAAACACACCAGTACTACTGCGGTCTATGTGAGTACTGCTTCTTTAACATCGGCTGCGATCGCTTCAATCACCAAACGACCCGAAGCCATTGCGCCGTTGATGGATGGGTTGGTGGTGGCGTCGCCACATTGATACAAGCCTTCGGCGAGTTTTAGGTGTGAGGTGGTGTTGGCTTGCTCAGCCAAGGTGTCCCCTGTTAACAGAGGTAAGGCGTGCTTGATCACTTGGGTGGTGATATGTGTCCACGATGTTGCTTGCTTGCCAAACCAGTTTGTTAATTGCGTTGTTAAATAATCGGATGGCGTATCGGGGTTGCAACCGAGTGTGGAGACCGAAATAAGATGCTTGCCTTTAGGGGCATAGCTGGGTTGTAGCAATGTTGGAACCGTCACGCTATTAATGGGATCGGTGACATTGGCTTCGGGTGCTTCGGCATTGAGCACCAATACGGGTTTGGTTAACGGAGACGCGTCCGCACTGAAGTAATAACAGGTGGTGGCTTTCCACGTTGGTGTAGGTGTGTTGGGTAAGGTAACGCCGTCTATTTGAGGCTGTTGATGAGCTGGTGTACTAATGATAACGGTGTTACCACTATAACGCTCACCCGATTGAGTAAGCACATCCCAGTGTTGCGTGCTGTTTTTTTGGATTGATTGCACCCGTTGGTTACAGTGAACACTGTTTTCAGGCAGGGTATTTTTCATTTGTTCTGGTATGGCTTGCATCCCTTTTTGAGGCAGAGTGGCCTCACCCTTAGCAAACATGTCAAACAAAAATCGAAATTGTTGTGCCGGTGTACTGAGTTCGTTTTCTAAAAACACACCACTAAAAAAGGGCTTAAAAAAATCATCAATCATCGCGTCACTAAACCCTAATTGTTCAAGATGCTGCAATGTGCTTTGTGGCGTAAAAGGGCTGTTAGCTTCAAAGTGCTCAAGCCAGTTTTCTTTTTTGACGTTGTTTACAAAAAACGGAATGTGAACTTTATCGCTTATCTCGCGAATGGGAGTTGTTGCCGAGGAGAGAGCTTGCCAAGGGTGCGCAAGGGGATCGAGTACGGTATGGAATTGACCGTTTTTGCGAATGCGCGCCCCTTTTAAAAATGGTTTTAATTCCAGCGCGTCATAATCAAGCAATGCTTCGGCTTCAGGGTAGCTGGTTAAAAACACCTGAAATCCGTGGTCGATCGTGTACCCGTCCACCACACTTGTGGCCACACGCCCACCCACATTGGCGTTGGCTTCAAGCACGATAAACGATTTATCGTGCTTGTGTGCGTGCATTGCCGCACTTAAGCCGGCCAGACCGGCACCAATAATAATAAGATCATACTGAATGTCGTGTGGTTGTTTTTCCTGAATCGTCATCTGGACGCTTCCTTTCTGAAGTTACTTATTAAATAAACATGCCATTTTTTGATGGCGATAGTCAAACATCCATTTAATATCTTGATGAATAATAAACCCGCCAAAGACAGTGCCCAAGGTACTGTTGCCAAGCCATCCAAAGGGCAGCGCGTAGGTCACGGTGTCGATTAATTCACACGTGGTTTCATCAATCGGGCGCACCATGTGGTTGTGATGCCAAAAAGCAAACGGCCCTTTTTTTTGAATGTCATCAAAGTGTTTGTGTGTTTCGGTGTCAATATAATTTTGATGCTCGGCCACCCAAATTAAATAGAGAGGTAACGCTTTACTGATAAACGTAAGTGGTCCCAGATTACCGAGTAAGTGAATTTTAAATTTGAGTTCACTGCCCGCTTCATCAATGCCCCCGTCTTGAGAAATCAACGTAAGTGCTTTCCACGGTGGGCATAATTCTTCAAACGCGGTTGCTGACTTGTGCCAGTCAAACACCACTTGCGCGGGTGCGTTGAGCGTGATCGATCGCTTGAGTGTATGCGCGTATTTGGGTGGTGATAGTGTCACAGCAGTAAGCCTAATTCCATGAGTCTCGTTTACGATGAGAACCATAGCGTAACACTCAAGCGGTAAAACGCATACGAGGAAGCTCTATAAGGAGACTTAAAGAGCGTTTAAGCTTGAATTGAGGCGGTCTCACGAACAGGCGATGGTGCTTGAAAGCCTTGCTTCTCAATCTCTCTGCTGGCAAGGGTAAGTTGCTTTAAGCCATAAGGATCAATGCTTACATCAGGAGATACTGATTTCAGTACGCTTCGAGACGCGTTGTAGCGCTTACCAAAATCAAACGTATCTTGTACGGCGCGCAATAAGGTAAGAACACCTACGCCAACAACGCCAACCATCAAGCTTTTTTGAACGACACCTTTATTTAAAAAGCCAAAGGCGTTTCGTAGCGATTTTCCTGCGGATGTTTGGAAGCCTTTGTCCAACACAGGTTCTAATAAACGTTTTGTAATCGGCTCAATCAATTTTTCAGTGTGGTGCTTGGCAAGACTACCCAAAGTGGTACCTAATAATGTGATGGGAATACCATAAAGCAATGGATGCTGATTCACACTGTCGGCCAATTTCGGATTGGATTGATACAGCTTGTTTAAGCCTTTATGATAAAGCTTCACGACACCATCAAAAGCGAGCCAACCCCCTAATGAATCAGCAGATCGGCGTACTCGTTGTGAGGCTGTGCCTTTGCTCATAATGCCATCTAAAGCAGATAAGCTAACCGGATTAAAAACGTTATCGGCTACCTTATAAATCGCTCTGTCTTGAAAAACAGAAAATGAAGGCGCTTGTTGTAGTTGTGGTTGCTGAATACTCATCGTAAAACTCGTTTGAATTAAAGTGGTGGGTTATTTTACGCTATAAAGCGTTGATGTACTATACCACTAGGTATATCCACATGAAAACCCCTGAAGCGCCATTCGTACTATAAATACCTCTTACGCTTCATAGTTTGTGATGTTGTATATCATTGTTATTTCAGCATCATAAAAAACGCCTTCAATCTAACTCAATGTAGATCAAAGGCGTTTTTAAATAATGGGTTTGTTGTGGATGTGCTTTTTTAGCCACCCAGTAATTGAAGGGCGATGTTCGGCACGTTATTGGCTTGGCTTAAAATGGCTGCCGAGCTTTGCTGTAGAATCTGATTTCGTGTCATTGAGGCAGATTCCATCGCGATATCCGCATCACGAATACGAGATTCAGAGGCCGATAAGTTTTCAATCGAGATCTGTAGGTTCGAGGCGGTACTTTCCAAGCGGTTGTACATGGCGCCCACTTCACCACGAATTCGGTTCAGGTTACCCAGAATGATATCGGAAATCTGAATGGTTTCTAACGCCTGAGCGTGGTTGGTCATGGTGATGGTAATAGGGGCAAAGTTTGAGAGGTTCTGTAAATCAGCCCACTCGGTTACGGCACCAATATCAATCACGTCATTGGCCGTACTGTTGGCGCCTACTTGAATGTTAAATGGGGTGGTTCCGGCTGGGAAGTCACTGATTAACTGACGTCCGTTAAACTGAGTACTCGGTACAATAGTGCTGTTTACTTGGTTTACAAGCTGAATAATTTCACCACTAATGGCTGAAGCACGCTGCTGGGTTCCGTAAGTATCGTTGGCACCCTGAACACCGAGTTCACGAATACGTTGCACAATGTTTTGAATGGATTGGTGTGCGCCATCAATAATATTAAGGACATTCATGGCGTCTTGAACGTTATCAAGCGCTTTTTTGCTGCCTCTGATTTGAGCACGTAAGTTCTCTGAGATTTGTAAGCCGGCTGCATCATCGGATGAGCGGTTAATTCTAAATCCTGATGAAAGGCGCTCAAGTGTTTTAGACTGCGCATAGGTAGCACTACCAAGGTGGCGCTGCGCTGTCATAGAAGCAATATTTGTATTGACGATGATTGGCATCTGGTTTTTACCTTCGTCTTAACTTGCTGGACATTGTCGGAATGCGTCCGCTACGTCAGCAAAGCTTCGGAGTAACACTGGAGTATTGGGAAGTATAATTGGAATTTACTGGTAATTAATGCGATAGGTGAGACGGTGATTCAATAAGAGAGAGACGTGTCTCAGGGGGTGTGTGTCATGTGATTTGTTCTTGTTTTAGAACACTGGAATGAGGGGTTTAATTAACTATCGCTTTTATTCTATTTACTGTATCGGGCGAAACGTTGTGAACCTTGAGGGTTTTTGGCGGATCTCATCTATATGATGTAGGCGCTTGTAACGGTTCTGTAATGTAAACATTTTCGAGAAATATCAAGAAAACAGGCAATTCTAGCCCACCGATTGTTTTTATTAAGGTAGTGGAGTTAGTATTTTGATCTTTGTCGTGGCCTTCTTCGTTTGGAGTAGGTCAAGCGCCAAAGGGTCGTACATATGGAGTGGATGGATGTTATGGGAATGAATTTAGGTGGCCTTAATGGCTTTAATTCGGGCTTTAACCGCCCGGCAAGTACGGGTGCAAGCCCTGCAGCAGCAGAAAACACGTCAGATACCTCATCTCAAGAGGCTAAAGATGATTTTCACGCGCAGTTTGAAGGCACAACAATGACCGAATTGCTTGAGGATGCGCTGTGGGGTAAGGATATTCTGGAATTTGCGGATAAATGGCTGGGTGATGATGAAAAGCCGGTCAAAGTCCGTCAGGCATCGGGTCATAACATGATTGATTATGAAGCCTAGATATAATTTGGCCCCTTGGGTTACTCGGTGTTTTTGAGTATAATAAAGCTACGGTTTAGAGAGAAATTGCAATGTAATTCCTCTTGAATAGACCGTAGCTTTTAGGTTTTAAGCTCGTTTAAGGCCATTTTAAGAGCACCACAAGCGGGAGTAACTCAATGGTAGAGTACTTGCCTTCCAAGCAAGCTGTTGCGAGTTCGACCCTCGTCTCCCGCTCCATTTATTTTTAGATAATACCCATCACTTCTAAGGCAACGTTGACTGAGAAGCATCAAATGCTACACCGTATCTATTGCTGTAAGGGTGTGAATTGGATGTCTCTGAAATAACGTCTCACTGCTTTGGGTAGCGATGAGCGGTCATATTCAGGCTCTGTGCCGGGTTCTGCTGCATAGCTTGCATACAATCGTGCAAACAGTTCTATGGGGTCATCGAGAAATCTCTCAAATCTTTTCTTATAAGCAGGGCGATTTATAAGCGCTGTAAATTCGGGGCTTTGGCTGTGTAACGCATACTCTGCGTCTTCAGGCACAAGTCGGTCTAAGCCGTGTGCCACTTCATGCTGAACTACACCGCCCGCATCAATCCGTCGTCGTCTTTCAATGGGTCGCCCAAAGGAATCGGTTAATCCAAATTCTTCTGGCACATCATCACGCTGTTGTGATAAATGTGCCCCATCATTAGAGGCATAACCATAGGCAAAGAGGTCAAACCGTTGATGCAAATGAACCGATAAACCCGACTCTTGGTAGGCGTTACGATGCTCTTCTGGAATCGCATCTAAGTTATACATAACGCGAATAATGGATTCATCTTTAATGTCACCATCAAGGACAATGTTGTACTCCTCTCGTGCTTGCCGCCTTAAAGCTTTACCACGCAATTGATCCCCAGAGCCCTGAAGATCTGCTTCAGAAATACCATACTGATCACGATCGATACTAGCAACGGCTTTTAAATCATCAAGCCTGATTTTACCGGGGCCAGCAAAATCATCATAATTACTAATCAACAGATCTAAGGCTGCGTTCTGCCTTTTATTTAATTGAGTTCGATCAACACGATTTAGTTCACCACGGCTAACCACTTTATTATCGTTTGCATTGGCCGCCTTAAATACATTTCTAAATGCTGAAAAGCGAATAGCGCCCTCAAAATCTTCGGGAAACGTCCCTTGAGGTAATGGCGTGTCTAGAGCTTCCGCTTCAGGAGCGGGTGCGGTGCTTTCATCAGTAGTGGTTGTGGGTGCTGGGGGCTCTGCTTGTGTCTCAGGCTCGTTTGGATTGGCCACCTCAGTATTTGTATCAGTAACATTGGGAGGGGTTTGCATTTGTTCAGGAGCTTGTTCCTGAGAAGTAGTTTCTGCATCAGAAGCTAACTTATCGGGCTCGTTATTTTCATTGCTTTCTGGGGGACGTGCTGATGGCACAGGTGGCATAGACGCTGAAGGGTTAATAGGATTAACACTCATTACAAATTCCTTAAATTATTAAGCTCTCTAAAAAGGCACGCTCACGCCCTTGTTCATCTCTCTCTATAAAGGAATAAACACATTTTTAAGCCTGAGGTTGCCTAAAAGAGGCTGTTTTGTAACAAAAAAGATCGAAAAAGATATACAGAACGTATAAAATCATACCTCTGCATTTTTACCACTTACCAGCATTACTCTAACTTTTTGCCGTTGGGTCATCAACAATGATCTGAGTATCCCCTGCGCCATTTCTTATCCATAATAGCCGCCTTTCAGTACTCTTTTGTACTAAGCATTAAAGCTGGTATGCACGTGGGTTGTGTGGGGATTACTGCCTGTGTAAGGACGCCAGCCTTCACCTTGTCGCTCTGTTGACCATATCTGGTGATTGAAGATGATGTATTTTATGCCCCGTGCTTGGGCTTCGCTCACCAAGGCATCGGCTACAGATTGCCCTTGGTCAATCGACGACACACCCAAATCAAGGGCATCACCTGTATTATGGTCACTTTTGCGTTTTTTGTGGGCTTCATCACCCCAAATGCCTAAGTTACTAACCCCAAAACGTTCTTGATAGTCTTCAAGTGTTTGTGTTGCTCGAACATTCGATCCGTCAGCGTTTCGCCCCTCAGCTATGGGCTGAGTATCGGCAGAATCGGTGTCATGCGTATGTGAATGGTCACCATGATCGTGATTATGAGGTTCTTCTTCAGCTTCCGACGCATTGGTTTCATTACTCGATTCTTCAGCGCGATTACGAGGCAAGTTGGCGGATTGATCAACGAGGTCTTGCAAGCTACCACCGCCACCAGAAGCCATTAATCCTGATGTATTACCGCCGGTGGATGCACCTGAACCCGACATTATTTCGGTTAGAAAACTCATTAAGCCCGTCATCACTGTGGCCATCATACTACTGATTTGCGCCATTAAATTTAATGTGGAACCCGCAATACCCATATCGGCGCCACCAACACCTTGGCCCATCATACCGCTTAGGCCTAAGCCATTATTCATCTGCAACACGTCTTGTGTCATCGGGGTCTGTTGCAACTGCATCGGGTTACTTAAGGCCGTGTTACTTGCACAATTACAAGCACCACCACAAGACCCACAGCCCGCATTCGCAGCGTTTAATCCCTGTGCGGGCATAGCACCATAAAGGTTTAACGTGTTATTCATAAACAACGGATTTTGAAAATTTTCATTCATACCCACAACAATAACTTCCTTTAACGCCACATCGTTCAATGCCTTCGACACATTAAACCGGCGTCATTATTTAACTCACTCCAAGTAAATAAAAACAAGCAACGGGTTGAAATTGCCTCTTTGCCTCGCTTTTTGTAGGATTTGTTACATTTACGGCAAAATCGCCAAGACGGATAACAGCTCGGCAAGCGTAAAACCCAGTGTTCTATCTCCTATTATTTGGTGCATGCTATTTTATCGCCTCTCGTACCCCCATCCTATTTCTTCTTGATAATCGATGATTAGCGGGTTATTCTATTGAGATGAAGGGCTTATTAGTACGTGTTGGCATTGATCAGACTGCGGGGCGGTGGAATGCGCCTGTGGATTTATCAAGCGGGCGGTTTACCTATGTGCCGATTCCTCAAACGTCTGATAAGCTTCCATTGCGGCCTAAGTTAAGTCGCTGCTATGAAGAGCTGATTCCTTCTCTGGATACCTTTGAGCTCGCTGTACCCGATCACTTGCAAGGCCAGCCCATGCATTTGGATCCTGACTTTGAAAACCTGACCTATGGGGATGTGGATCAAAAGGGCAAACAAATTCAGCAAAAATTAGAAGCCGGTGATTTCCTTGTGTTTTACTCGGCCTTTAACGCCATTGATAATAGTGGTGAGAAGCAAGCAAAAAAATCAAAAAACTTATGCTACGCCTTAATGGGTATTTTGTTTATTGATCGCATTGAAAAAGCCAAAGACATTCCCAAAGCCGATTGGCATAAAAATGCACACACCCGTATCGAACCCAGCGACACCGATATTGTGGTGTTCGCCGATCCAAAACGTTCTGGGCGATTTGAAAAAGCCATCCCCATTGGTGAGTTTAGAAATAAGTCGTATCGCGTAACCAACCCATTGTTAAAAGCATGGGGCGGGCTCAATGTTAAAGACGGCTTTATCCAGCGAAGTGCCAGATTACCAGAATTTTTAAAGCCAGAAACATTTTTAAAATGGCTCGATAAACAACAGGCGACGTTGTTACATCAAAATAATTAGCTTTAGATGATCTACCACTCAAACCAGTCGGTGTCCCATGTTGTCATTGGGCATGGGGCTGCCCAGTTGTTTGATGACGTGCCGGCAGCGCAGTGTTCGGCCGTGGTGAGTCTGCCATTGCGATAGAGCCAAAAGAGTTGAGTTTTGCCAGGGCCGTTAACGGGGCTGCCACTGGCGGTTACTTTGGCATCAGGATCAATTCGAAACCAAAGCGCGCTCGTTGCCAAATCACCATTAAACACGGTACCTGTTCGATAATACAGCAAGGCACCGTTGGCCAAAAATAAGCACATGCCATCGGGGTTTTGGTTGCAGTTGTTGACAACCGCATTGGGAACCGGCCCGTCAAACGTATCGGCCGAGGTGGAGCTGATTCGCACGTAGTTTAAATACGGGGTTAGGTCGCTAACGCCTGTGAGATTTGTAACGCTATTATTGAGTTGGTAAGCACTATATGCACCACTAACAGCCGCAGCAATCTCCTTGCCAACAGCTTTAAATTGATTGTTTTGAGTTGCATTGAGTACCTTAGGGATGGTAAAGGTGGCAATCACACCTAAAATAGCCAAGGCAGAGAGGAGCTCTGCTAGGGTAAAACCCAGAGTTTTTTTGTGCAGGGTTTGATGCATAGTCTCTATTATATCGTCAGAAACCTTGATTTCTTTAGGGTAGATTTAACAAGGCTTTGATTTTGTTTTGAGTGTGATTGAACACCGAGGTGGTGTCCTCAGTCCAAGGAAAGCGATGATTGTTAATGGCATCAATGCGTTGCACGCCAATACCTGCGTTGCAGATAAAGGCACCGCTCATTTTGGGTAAGGCTTCTGGGGTGATGGGGTCCTTAATCACGCTGAGGCAGAGTGATGGTGCGATGTTTTTGATAATAGCGTTTCGGGTTGTGCCTGCAAGGCATTGGGGTTTGTTATCCATCAATAAGGCAGGGGTAAGTAGGGTGTTATCTTGAATAAAAAAGATATTGGCAACCGTTGTTTCGGTGATAAAGCCTTGCTCGTTTATCCATAAGGCGTCACTAAATCCGTCTTGTTTTGCTTCGTTTTGCAAAGCAATACTTGCGGGTAAGGCCAAGGCAGTTTTGATGTGAGGATGACTTGGCGTGTGATGTTTGAGCGTAAGCGTGAAGGGGGCATCCGTGGGTAGGGTTATCGATCTGTGTTGAAGCGTAAGCAGAAATGAATTCGCCTCTGTGTTGTACTCAAACAAGTTGAGTCGAATGATCATATGAGGTTGATGTGTTTTGCAGTAAGTGAGAATATTTTCTTGTAGTGCGTCAGTCAGATTAAAGCTACTGTGCTGAAAAAGACGTTGTAGATGAGCCTGAATAAAATCCTCATCACTGGATGTTCTAAATGTTGTAAACATCGGGCTGATTGCTTGGCGGGTCGATGTTGATGAGTGGCGTTGTTCTTGAAGATGAACGATGATATGCTCGCGCTGTTCCTCGCTTAAAGGCGCTATACCTTGCTCACTGATCACCAAGGCATCAGATTGTTTTAGCTCAATGCGAAGTTGGGTTTCGATAAAATCGAGTGTAAGTGGTGTGTTGTTGAAACCAGCCATGGCTTACGAGGTCTTTGATCTGTTGGTGTTGTTAGAAAGTGTGGCGCGTATTTTATCAAGAATAACTTTAAGGCCTTCTGAGGAGCTCGTGGCAATGCCTTGGGTTTCCATCATGCGTGAGGCAAAATGAATTTTATCGAACTGACCGAATTGGTGCTCGTGCCATAAATGTTGAATCCGTTGGACCAAACCAACAAGGGGCTGAGGGTGATCGGCACCCGCGTTTTGAAGTTCGTGCAACGTGATGGGCGGGTGCGGTGCATAGTGTTGATTGATCGTATCGACGACTAAACCCTCATCGTACATATCTTCAAACTCACCATTTTCAATGCGATAAATATGATCACACACCGTATCAGTGTTTCTGCAAATGTGGTGCAGTTGTTTTTCGGCTCGTTGGGCATCGTCATCCAACAGCACCATAATGGGCACACGCAATTGCTGGCTATAAATCTGATAGGTGGAGACCATTTGGTTTTTACCACCCACGGCAATCAGATGAATGGCTTCGCGTTCAAAATCCAAGCCATCGGCTCTGGCAAAACAAGGCAGTAACATTTTTTCGGTAATGCCCTCCACCAATACCAGTTCATTCATATAAATCGCACTGGCACGCCAAAGAGGATTGTTTGCACACCGCGCGTCAAGATTACTAAATAGTGAGGTGGGGTTTGCCATTGCCTCTGGTGTAAAAACCGTTTGCCATTCAGGTTGTTCTAAAAGTGTTTGATAATCTGTTATCACTTGGGCATTTAGATCTAAAGCCAGTGACGGATCGTTTTGAAGTACAGAAATCAATTCGGCTAAAGGCAAGGGATAACTTAACCGGCGTGAGGTTAAGTAAAATGTGGCCATGGCCTCTAGGTTGTCAGGTGGACTTGATGGTTGGATGGGGACTTGTCGAAAGTGTTGGAGAAACCGTTCCATGTTGTCTTGTGTTGGTAGGGTTGAATTGTTTTCTTTATTTTCTCTGTACTCTACATCCCAGACATTTTTGATATGCATTGCTTCGGTGTGATCCGGAGGTAGAAAGTTCATCAAATCAGTGGCATCGGTGCGTGCCATTTTTATGGCAGAAAAAGTGCGGGACTCTTGAAAAAGAAGCCACAGGGCGAGTTCTTGACTCTGTGTGGTTAAGCGGTTACGCGCCTCAAGACGTTCGGCTTTAAGGTGTGGTGCCAGAGCTGCCTGCCAAAGCGTGTGCGTGATGGCCTCGGTTAGTACCGGCGATAACACATCGGTGAGTGCTCTTTTTTGTGGCAACGGGCTACTAAGGTGCTGGTGTAAAAAACGCTCAACATATTTATGGTG